>CBDUFM010000337.1:0-4299 GCA_965366325.1 uncultured bacterium | reverse complement strand
AGCGTATCTGCATCTACAGCTGGACTAATAGCGGGTGCATCATTGGCAGCGGCAGCAAGCTGATTTTTAATAGCATACAGGCAAATAGCGACTGCATGACTGAGATTATATGAGTAATAATCAGAAAAAGTGTTAAGAGTAATATAGTGATGACAGGCACTGAGCTCTTCGTTGTTTAAGCCATCCGCCTCATTACCAAATAAAATGGCGATATGTTTAGCCGGCCATTGTTTGAGGACCTGATCAAAATCTGAAACCTCAACAAAGGTTTTGCCCCAATCGGCATCACGTCGTCGTGCTGTGGTACCAATAACCAGATCACAGTCTGCCGTCGCTGCCGCCACATCTGCGTAGATGGGCATGTTCTCAAGTTTACCGCGTGCTTTGTTTGCAAACATCCGTGCCTCTTTGACATCAAGATCACATTGCGGATCAACAAGAACCAGATCATCAATACCTACATTTGCAGTCAGGCGGCAACACATCCCTAAGTTA
Source organism: uncultured bacterium (assembly GCA_965366325.1). GTDB lineage: Bacteria > Planctomycetota > UBA11346 > UBA11346 > UBA11346 > JANQLF01. The sequence goes on along the minus strand of CBDUFM010000337.1, from coordinate 3,804 downwards.
ACGGGACCTTGGGTTCGGACGAGAACTACACGTATTGAAGTAGCGGGCATGACCCTACTCTGTAGCTATCAATTGAAATCCAAGTCCGTTAAAAAGCTATATGGTGGTCACAGATGAGCGACAATATTATTCAATTTCCCGGTCCAGCTCCAGAACAGAACAAGCCAGAGCAAGCCGCTGAACAGCAGGGTACATCGAGTTTAAACCAAAGCTTAGCTGCTATGGGCTTACCAAATCTGACTGCAGACCAAGAAAAGGCGATGCAGGTGGTGATGAGCGGGATGAGTTTTGTGTGCATCGGGATTAGTCCTACCGACGGTGGCGCAGACTTTTTTACCGCCGTTCAGGGCGATGCCGAGCATTTACGCAATGCCCAAGCCCACCTTGAAGGTGTGATTGAGCGCGCATTTGATAAGCGTGGTATCTAAAAACAGCCCGAAAAAGTGAATGAATCAATAGCCTTTCCGTGATTGTGGACCCAGATAAAGCAAAGGCTGGTAAAAAACGCAGTGGCTATTAGCCTGCGGCCGCCCAAATCTGAGGAAGACCATGGCTGAAATCAGTGTAGCAAAGTTCGGTGGAACATCTGTCGCGAATGCAGAGCAGCTGCAGAAAGTAGCTGCCATTGTCAAATCTGATACTAAACGTCGCTTTATTGTACCGTCGGCGCCAGGTAAAGAGCATCCGGAAGATACGAAGGTAACCGACCTGCTGTATCTCGCCCACGAGATGGCGAGTAAGAAACAAAAGATCGATTCCATTTGGGTGAACGTCGAAGCCCGTTTCTTGACCATTGTAAAAGACCTCGGTATTACCTGCGAACTGCAAGCGGCCCTCGATGACTGCAAAGAGAAAATTCAAAACGGCGCTAGCTCTGAATACACCGCTAGTCGGGGCGAAGCACTCAATGGCTTAATTGTTGCAGCATTAATTGGTGCTGAATATGTAGACGCTGCGGACGTCATCCGTTTTAATAAAAACAAACAATTTGACCGTATCTCCTATGAATTAATTTCTCAACGCTGTAACGAGAATAAGATCTATGTGATTCCTGGGTACTATGGGGCACAGGAAAACGGTACCATCTGTACTTTTTCTCGCGGCGGCTCTGATGTAACGGGCGCTATCGTTGCCCATGCCATAAATGCTAGTTTATATGAAAACTGGACCGATGTGTCAGGCTTTTTGATGACAGACCCGCGCATCGTTCCCGAAGCAAAAACAATTAAAGAAATTACCTACCGTGAATTACGCGAGCTCTCGTATATGGGTGCCAGTGTTTTACACGAAGAAGCCGTCTTTCCGGTAAATGAAAAACAAATTCCAATTAATATTCGCAATACCAATCGCCCACAAGATGATGGCACATTAATTGTTGCAGATCGCGACCCCGGCAAGCAATCAGTAACCGGGATTGCAGGACGTGGTGGGTTTACGGTTTTTCTCATTGAAAAAGCCTTGATGAATAATGAAATCGGTTTTGGCCGCCGTGTCTTAGATGTCTTTGAGCGCCTCGGGATTTCTTACGAGCACACGCCGACCGGTATCGATACGCTGTCTGTGGTGGTTAGTGAAGACCAGCTAGAAAATAAACGTGATCAAATTCTCGAAGACTTAGAAACCGTTCACCCTGACTACATCGATGTCATTGAAAAAATGGCCTTGGTGGCAACGGTTGGCAAAGGCATGAATCGTCAGGTTGGTGTTGCAGCGAAACTGTTCACAGCCTTAGCTGAGGCCAAGGTAAACATTCGCATGATCGACCAAGGCAGTAGTGAACAAAATATCATTGTCGGCGTAGAGGAAGAGGACCTGAGCAAGGCTATCAGTGCCATCTATCGCACCTTCAACGCCGACGCCTAAGCAACTCTGACGAGATTGATGATTAAACGCGACGACAACTGCGTGTACAATATTCGGTCTAGCCGAAGGCGCTCTTAAGCCGTATACTCTGAACAGCTATGAAACCGTACCACATCGCGTTTATATGTTTAAGTGTTTTATTACTAGTGGTTTATATCGGATACACCGGCATTAGTCTAGAGCTGTCGCCGGCAGAAACACAGCAGAACAGTGTAGACAATGCACTAAGCAAACGCTATGCACATTTTACCCCAGAACAACGTTCCATGATCAAAGCATTTTCTGAACCTCCGGTGCGTATGGTCTGTTTTGCACCAGGATCAGATCCTGCTTTTCAAGAGGCCATGGACCAGGCTTCGCAGATTGCGCAAACAAAGGCATTCTTAGCGGAACGTGCAACGGCAAAATACACTTATTCAGGAAGCCGTTGGGGAAAAACAGCTACAAATGGAACAAATGTCGGATCAACTGGAGAAGGCCTGACTCTTACATGGGGAATTGTCCCTGATGGAACGATTGTTCCGAGCAATCGCTATAATGCGACTGGACCGAGTAATTTGCGCGCTCGTTTGGATGCCATTTATAATGACGGCGCAAGCCCAACCCCCGTGCCAGACTGGTTGCCGATGTTTCAAGAGGTCTTCGATGGCTGGTCTGCTGTCACTGGGATTACCTATGTTTACGAACCAAATGATGATTCAGCACAGATTATGTCTATGCCTGGAGAACTTGGAGTTAGGCCAGATATTCGTATAGCTGGTATTGAAATGGATGGCTATGGAGGGGTGTTGGCTTATAACTTTTATCCAGGCGCTTATGGCCCAAACTACAACGGTGGTGATATGGTCATAGACTCATTAGATGATTATTTTAATAAAGCAGGCGAGCCTGTAACTAACAGGCTAAAGTTTAAAAACATTATATATCACGAGCACGGCCACGGACTCGGGATGCCACATGTTTGCCCCGTTGATCATACAAAAATAATGGAGCCGTATTTAAACCTCGGATTTTTAGGTTTACAGCATGATGACATACGCGCCGGTCATGCTGGTTATGGGGATCCCAATAACAATAATAACTCCTTTGCCAATGCGAAGGCGCTATCGGTCAGCCACGGCAGTACGCTTAATGTGACAGGGGTTAGCATTGACAAGAGTAGCGAAGAGGATTTTTATAGTGTCTCTGTAGGACAAACAGGTATAATGCGCGTTGTTGCAACGCCTATCGGCCAAAAATATTTGTCTGGAACGCAAGGCAATCCGATTCCAGATGATCATTGTTACCCGGGTACACTGATAGACTCGGAAGCTGCGGGAAATTTAGCCGTAACCATTTATCGCCAAGACCAAAGCACCGTGGTTAAAGACAATGATATTTTTGCAATTGGTCAGGCTGAGAATGTTCAGTTTGCTAAATTACCAGCAACTGAAACCTATTATATAAAAGTTCACGCTAGTGGTGCGAGCTCTGTACAAATGTATGACTTAGATATTTCTTTAGCGAGCGAAGTTTTTGATATGGGCGTACCGACAACTGATGCAGATATGAGCTATGCAGATATCAGCATTAGTGGGGCTACTGTTCAGGCCTATAACGGAGCAGGTCAAGCTTACGAAGCAATTAGCGATGATATTGATCAAAAACGAGGTTACTGGGTCAAGCGCAATCCCTTTAGCCCAGATTTTGCAGCGCGGCCAACAGCCGTTGGTGAAGTGACCTACAATCTCAGCAATGGTTGGAATTTATTAAGCGTCCCCTCTGATATTTGTTTTCACTGGGACACAACGGCAATTGACGTAGAACGCAGTGCAGTAACGGTAGATCTCGCAACAGCTGCTCAGACAAATTATTGGGTTGAAGATTACGCTTGGATTTTCAATCAAAGCACGGGCGAATACGAAATAATTTATGACAGCGGCGTTATCAGTGGCGGCGCTA
>CBDUFM010000336.1:0-4307 GCA_965366325.1 uncultured bacterium | reverse complement strand
GTTTATACTTCAGTATCCCTTAGCTTAATTACTATACGCTAGGTTTTAAGAGGAAACGATGTTTCAGACCCTGCCACACATGTTACGCAGCGTGATAGCTGCAAAACACAAGAGCACCTTTGCTTATCGTGAAGGTGGACAGTGGCATCATATTGCCTGCCAAGATTTCCGTGATCAGGTTGCTGATTTAGCCTTGGCGCTGAAGAAGCTCGGCTTAAAGAAAGGTATGTGTGTTGCCATATTAGCAGAGCCATCGCCGTTTTGGTTAATGGTTGATTTGGCGGTCATGGCGCTTGGCGGGGTGACGGTTCCTATTTTCGCACATATTGCGCCAGACATTTTAGAATACCAATTACAGGATGCTGATGTGCATTGGTGTTTTGTTGACGGCGAAGAGCAGTGGGCCTTGGCTAATCGCTGTGCCGCGCGTTGGCATGTCGCCATCGTGCGTCGCGTCAGTAGTTCTGAACCGTTTGCACATGCATTAAAAACCCTGCTCCACGCGGGGGCTCAAGAACGTAAATCACAAGCAGGAGCATATGCAGAACTTGTTGATGATGTCGAAGCTAGTGATCTGGCGACGATCATTTACACAAGTGGCAGTACTGGCATGCCGAAGGGGGTTTGTCTGAGTCAGGGGAATATTGCAAGTCAATTGCATGCAGCCGCAGAGCGTTACCCCTTGGATCCCGATAAGGATAAGGCCCTCAGTTGTTTACCGTTGGCGCATGTTTTCGAACGCATGGTGATGTACTTTTATATTAGTCGCGGTATTTCCGTATATTTTGCCGATGATATTCAAAACGTTGGCGCTTTATTACGAGAGATTAAACCAAGCTGTATAACGATGGTCCCGCGTTTATTAGAGAAGGTCTATGCGCGGATTCTTAAAAAGGCTGAAGAAGCGCATTTCTTTAAACGAAAAGTCGCTCAATGGGCCTTTTCCGAAGCGCGTGAAAATGATCCTGTGACGACGCGCGAGACATGGAGTTTTCAAATAGCGGAGCATTTGGTTTATCAACAATTGCGTGATGCCCTTGGTGGGCAGATTAGTTATATTATAGTCGGTGGTGCGCGCTTAAGCCCTGACTTACAACGCTTTTTCCTCAATATTGGCGTTCCTTTATATACGGGGTATGGTATGTCAGAGGCTTCGCCAGTTATCGCTGCTAATTATCCTGGGCATAATAAAGTTGATAGTGTCGGACCGGTTTTTCCTGGTGTTGAATTGAAGATCGGCGAACGCGATGAAATCTTGGCGCGTGGACCCAATATTATGCAGGGCTACTTAGGGCTAGCAGAAAAAACGGCTGCGATGATAGACAGCGACGGCTGGTTGCATACCGGAGATTGTGGCAAACTGGTGGATGGCTATTTGACGATTACTGGACGCATTAAAGAGCTGATGAAAACCAGCAATGGTAAATATGTCGCACCCGTGCCGATAGAACAAAAAATTTGCGAGTCACCGATAGTGGATATGGCAATGGTGGTTGCCGAAGGGCGTAAATTCGTGTCTTGTTTATTCTTTCCAGACTTTGACATCATTAAGCAATTAAAGCAGGTGCATGAGGCTACACAGATGACGGATGAGGACTTTTTAGCCTCAGCCGTTATGCAAAAGGCGATGCAGACTTTGCTGGAAACCGTGAATGCCGGTTTGAATCATTGGGAACAGATTCGTGATTATCGATTTGTCATGGAACTTCCAAGTATCGAAGGCGGTGAATTGACGCCAACGATGAAAGTGCGTCGCCACATTATTGAAGAGAAATACGCCACACTCATCACTGACCTCTATAAGGAGGCGTAACATGCATATTTCAGATGAACGTTTAGCAATTATTGATGCGGTGCGCACGCCCTTGTGCAAATCAGGAGGTCAGTTTAAGCGCATCCAAGCTGATGATTTAGGGGTGGCACCAGTTAAGGAATTATTGGATCGTAGCCCACTAGAGGCGAAAGAAATCGATGAGTTAATTTTTGGCTGTGTTGGTCAACCAGCGCACGCTGCGAATATTGCACGTATTATTGCGATGAAGGCATCGTTACCTGATGCCTGCACGGCAGTAACTGTGCATAGAAATTGTGCATCTGGGATGGAGAGTTTAAGCACTGCTTACGAGCGTATCATGAGCGGTACTATTGATCGCGCCTTGGTCGGTGGTACGGAAAGCATGTCTAATATCCCCTTGTATTATGGCCCACAGATGACCAGTTTTTTTGAACGATTGTTTAAGGCCAAGAGTGTATTCCAGAAATTGGCCACCATCGCTTCGTTTCGCCCATCTTTTTTGAAGCCCGTGATTGGAATTCAATTAGGATTAACTGATCCAGTCTGTGGTATGAACATGGGTCAAACTGCAGAGCAGCTTTCTCGTGAGTTTCATATTACCCGCGCCGAACAAGATGCCTATGCATTGCGCAGCCACCAACGTGCCTCGGCTGCTCAACAAGAGGGACGTTTTGCGGATGAAATTATTCCGGTGCCAATGTCACCGCACTATGATAAGTCTGTTGAATTGGATGATGGTATTCGTCATGGTCAAACGTTGGCAGCGTTGGAGAAGTTGCGCCCGTATTTTGATCGTAGTAATGGCACGGTTACCGTCGGTAATGCCTGTCCAATAACCGATGGCGCTGGAGCCATGATTGTTATGAAAGAGTCCGAGGCGAAATAGCGTGGCTTAGACGTATTGGGTTATCTACGCGCCTATGCGTATGCCGGCTTAGACCCGCGACGAATGGGGCTTGGACCCGTTTATGCAACATCAAAACTTTGTGATCGATATGGTTTTACAATGAGTGATTTTGAATTAATAGAAATTAATGAAGCGTTTGCTGCTCAGGTGATTGCCTGCGAACGAGCCTTTGCTAGTGATACTTTTGCAAAGGAGTATTTAAATCGCGATGCAGCATTGGGTGCGATTGATCCAGATATACTTAATGTTAATGGCGGTGCGATTGCCCTTGGGCATCCAGTCGGAACCACTGGTGCGCGTCTGGTTATGACGATGCTCTATGAATTGAAGCGGCGTGGCTTACAGCGTGGCTTGGCGAGTCTTTGTATTGGCGGTGGACAAGGCGCAGCATTTGTATTGGAGAGCGCAGCATGAGTTATATCACGAGCACAATTGACGATGCGGGTATTGCTTGGCTGGGCTTGGATACGCCAGATAGCAAAGTAAATACACTTGGTTCTGAGATGATGCATGCGCTCGATGAGGCAGTACAGGCACTTACTGCGGCAGAGCAAAACCCACCGATCAAAGGACTGGTAATTTATAGCTGCAAGGAACAGCAATTTATTGCTGGAGCGGATATTAATGAATTAGCGCGTATTGATTCTGACAAAGAAGCGCTGGCTAAGTCGAAGCTTGGTCAAGAAATTTTTCAACGGATAAGTGATTTACCTCTGCCCACTTTGGCTGTTATTAATGGCCCGGCTATGGGTGGCGGAACTGAATTAGCCTTAGCCTGTGACTGGCGTCTCATGACAGACAATCCGAAGGTGCAGATAGCTCTACCTGAAGTGCGTTTGGGGATTTTGCCTGGTTGGGGTGGAACGCAGCGACTACCAAAGCTTGTCGGTTTTGCTCAAGCAGTCGATATGATTTGCACTGGTCGTAGTATGCGCGGAAAAAAATGTCAACGCATGGGCCTGGTCGATGGTATTGTGAGCGATGCTTTTTGGCGCGAGCAAAGTACCGAGTTTATGCAACGCTTAATCACTAAACGCAGGAAACGTAAGTCAATTGGCTTGGGGATAGTCGGTTGGATGCTTAGTAAAACAGGCATCGGGCGATCCTTGGTTGTGCGCAAGGCAAGTCAGAGCATAGAAAAAAATGCAGGATCGCATTATCCAGCGCCGCGCACAATCTTAGGATTGTTGCAGGAGACCTATGGCGTACCCATGGAGGAGGGGCTCCTGGCCGAAGCGACTGCTTTTGCAGAGCTCTCGCAGCAGCCGGTGTCCCATTATTTAGTGCAGCTGTTTTTAAGTAACGAAGACGCCAAGAAACGTTTTGCCGACAGTCCGTCTACTGAGATTAGCCATGCTGGCGTATTAGGTGCGGGCGTGATGGGTGGCGGTATTGCTTGGTTGTTAAGCCAAAAGGGTATTGTGGTTCGGGTAAAGGATATTAATTGGAAGGCCTTGACCAAAGCTTTTCAAACCGCTGCGGCACTGGGAAGAAGCTTGGTGAAAAAGCGGCGCATGCAAAAGCATGAAATGAATGTTGCAATGAATCGCTTAAGTGGTGGCCTTGATAATCTCGGTATGCGCCATGCAGATGTGGTGATTGAGG
>CBDUFM010000335.1:0-4313 GCA_965366325.1 uncultured bacterium | reverse complement strand
CGCTTACCTCAATTTAGCACTGAAGACGCCGCATTGATTAAAGGCTCGAGTGATTTCTTTGGTCTTAATCATTACACGGCCATGTATGCCAGCGATGCCGGACAAACAGCCATCGATAATAGTGATGTGGCTGGCAACGGTGGCATGGCCGATGATCAACATGTTGAGTTGTCTGCCGACCCACGTTGGGAGCGAACCGATAATGATTGGAATGTGACGCCATGGGGTTGTCGTAAAATATTGGAGTGGATTGATCAGCGTTACGATCATCCACCAATTTATATTACCGAGAATGGTTGTTGCCTGCCGGAGGATGATAAAGCGGTGGCGCTTGACGACCAACGGCGACTCAATTTTTTCAAAGGCTACATTGGCGCTTGCCATGAAGCGATTGAAAACGGTGTAGATTTACGAGGCTATTTCTGCTGGTCCTTCATGGATAATTTTGAATGGGCCTGTGGATATTCCAAACGCTTTGGCATTACCCATGTGGATTATGAGAGTGGTGAACGCACGCCCAAGGCCAGTGCACTGTGGTTTGCGGATGTTTGTAAATCGAATGCCTTAGCTAAGTGACCTTCTCAGTTAGAGTTTCATTCTTCTTTTTTGCAAGTTCTTCTTCTTGACGAGCATTGGCTAAGGCTGATGCAAGTAGACCAGATGGAACTGCAACAACGCCGAGGCCAACGACGAGTACAAAGAAAGTGAAAAGTCTGCCGCCGACAGTGATCGGGTAGGCGTCTCCATAGCCAACTGTGGTAAGCGTGGAGATGGACCACCACATGCTATGAAAAATTGATGAGAACTTTTCTGATTGAGCTTCATTTTCAAAATAATAAATACCAACTGATGACAAGTAGAGTAGTATGAGCGCAGTAAAACCAAAGAGAATGAGTTCTTCTTTGGCTATAATAAATGCACGATGAAAACGTCTTATAGCAGCACTGTACCGTACAAGTTTTAGGAGTCGGAATAAGCGGAGAAGGCGAAACGCTCTAACGGAGCGCAGGTCGATATTGGTAGAGATGTAAAATGGAAGAATGGCCACTAAATCAATGATGCCAAAAAATGAGAAGATATAACCCGTATGGCGTTTGCTAAGGAGTATGCGGACGAGGTACTCTACGGTGAAAAACAGTACCGATATAAGTTCAAAACATTGTAGCCAATATTTGCTGCTGGCACTTAGATTGGGCAGCGTTTCAAGGGCAAACGAGACGAGACTTAAGATAATGAGGCCTTGTATGATAAAATCAAATTTACCAAAGCGGACATTTCCGTGCTCATCGTACTGTAGGGCGAACATGAGGGCTCCTGCATTGCTAATATAGGCTATGCAGCAAGGGAGGGCTACGTTCAATGAGTTGTAGCTAAGGCATGTGTTCCTTGAGCGTATGCTTTTGATCTACGCTTGAGCTCCTGTCACGGTCAGCAGTGTCTCTATTTGCTGAACGTGTGTCCGCTGGGTGTGGAGGGCTGCCTGATCGTTTCTTGAAATGCTAACTATCCCTGTAGGATTTATTTCCTATGTCGCGTTTGCTGAGCTGTAGTATAATTATCTTTCTTAGTTTATTGTCAGCGTCTGTAGTTGCTGCGGATCTCTTTGGTGATGCTGGGCACGATTTGGTGGCGCAGAAAAAGGCCTACACGGAGTTGTTTGGTGATGTAGAAGCTGGATTGCGCGCATCAAAACAAAAATTGCAGTTTGCCAATGACCTGAGCCTCTATTTAGAAGATGTGGATTATGCGCATGTGCATATCTATCTGTGTCAAAAAATCATTGCCCTGATTAATAAGGATCGTTCGTTGCATGCGGATCGCATCCGCTTAGCGGTTTTTGATTTTATGCATCAGGATGGCAACGTGTCGCAGCAAGAGACGGCAGATCTCATTGAATTATTGGAAAATATTTTAAGTAAATCCAAGGGGCCAGATCAGGGCCAGATCTGTGATCGAATTTTAAATATTCACACACGTATTTTACGAGAGGCGATGCTTGCAAATGAGATGAAAGCTGCTGCATCTGCTGCAAAATATTTAGAAAAATGGTATAAGAAACTTGGCGAGGAGACGTTCTACGTTGAGATTAAGGCCTATCAGCGCGCGATTAAGCAACGCATGCGTGAAGAAAAACAATTGCCCAAATTAGAATCAGCTGCTTTGGCTGGTGCGGCCGAAGATTTAGAACGTTATATCTATTACGCTTTTGAAAGTGCACGTGTTGATGAAGCGCTCAATGTGGCCACAACGCTGCATGATCAGTATGGCCATGCAGCGCCTATGTTACTGTTGCGCATCTATAAGAGCCTCTTGAAGCAAGAGGACGATAATCCAACGGAAGCAGCACAAACGGCCCTACATATTCATCTGTTATTAAAGCAGGAGAAGATCTCTTTATTTTTAGCAGCGCGATTATTAAATATGGGTGTTGCCTTAGAATCGCTCATTCAGGACGCACATACTCTTGATAAGCAATTGTTGCTGCGTTGTCAAATAGCCACGCGCAATTGGAAAGATCAATTAGCGCAGAGCCCACTGTTGATTGAATCATTGAGCTCCTTGCCAGTGACGGACTATTCAGCACTGGGTTTTGGCAAGCGACGCGGCGGAACGACGATGCTCTTAGGGGCGGATGATTCCGTGCAGGTACAATTGCCTGCCGCCTTTCTGGCAGGGCATTTTGGCGCACAATTTGAAGCAAACATAGGCAAAGATTTGAAAGGGAAGCATATTCCAGCATTTAATGGCCAGGCTGTTATTGATGATACGTTATGGAGCGGCACGGCTCCACCGATAGTCTATGATGATAAGAGCGACGTTTTGGTTATCGCTGTTGGTGCCTCTACAGTTTCTGGGCATGGTGATCGCTTTGGTGAGGCAGAAGCAGTTGCTGGATTGCGATCGTTGCTAGACCAATTGATGGTTATTCGCCCACAAGTGGTACTCTTAACCTTGCCAGTTATGATTGAAAATCCGTCCTTTAAAACAGAAGTTGGTGGCGCACGTTTTGAAGCTGGCGCCAAAATGAACGATCTTGTGATGGAGATGAGTGAAGAATACGCTTTTTCTGTCGTCGATTGCTACAGTCTCTCCTTGCGCCACTACAAGAAAAACCCTGAATTACGCTGCTATGAAAACGCCTATTCTAACAAAGTGACTGAGGATGGTTATGCCATTGTTCTTAATGCTTTGCGCGACTTCTTCGGTTTGGCTCAAGCCAAGTAAACCTCTATTTCGTAATTGAAATTTATCATATAAATGCACTTGATTGAGGATGTGATATTATGGATGCATCGCAAAATACCTATAAAGCCATATGCTTTCATTGGGAAATATATAACAGCCGCTTTGCTGTTGAATCTTATACAATAAAAAACGGCGTCACGCATATGCGTGGCGCCGTTTAATGGGCGATCTTGATTTAATGGACCCAAGTATACATCTGCTCGGAAGGTAGGCTGATCTGCAGTGTTGATCCAGCTTTGGTTTCGGCTTGGGTATCCGTTGCGACGCCGTTGCCATCGAGGACGGTGGCTTGCTTGAGGTCACCGCGTTTGATAACAACACTGGCACTGACTGGTTTCACATTGAGGGGATAACCGCCAAGACGGGTGATGGTTTTGAAGCCATCATTGTCATCCTTGGTACTGAAGCCGTAGGTTTTGTCTTCGGTCGCGGTTTGCACTAAGATGCTTTTTGATGTCGCGAGTGGTTCACCATCGAGTGAAATGACTAGTATCGAGCCGTAGTCGTTTTCGCTTTCGATGATAATATCGCCTAGTTCAATTTTTCCTGATTTTTTAAAGAATCCGGTTGCGCCGTGTGCGCGCGGGGTATTGTTGGTCATGATGCCGTCGCCGTAATTCCAGCTGAGTTCTTTGGTCATGCTGTTGACGACTTTATTTTTGCGATCGATGTGTTGAGCTAAATCAGCGACCACGGCGCCTTCGGCTTGTTCATCAACGCTACGGGTGACGCGACCGACGTAAAATGCGAGGGGATCAATCATTGATGCTTTGCCGGCACCTTGCTGTACTTTTTCTAGCATTTTGGCGTATAACGGATCTTCGATGCCGTCGGCTGGGCGCATGGCCTGGCCTTTAAAGCTATACAAATCATTTTTGGCTAATGGTTCATGGTAGATCACGTCGCCCTGCTTAATATCGCCACGGCGATACATGAGTGCGGTACCTGGGAATTGGCCAAAGACCGAGGTGTCATTAATGCCCCAGACATTCATCGATGAGTCCCAACTATCATTAGCGCCCGCAAAGAAGACCCATCCATCAATGCCGGACAGCGAAGCATAGGCA
>CBDUFM010000334.1:0-4320 GCA_965366325.1 uncultured bacterium | reverse complement strand
CACTAACAAGATGCAGCTTATACATCATAATGTAACTAACGATCACGGCGAGTATCAGCGAGAACATCGCCGCCAGCACTCGCTTGGTTGGTGAAATAATTAAAAACTTGTCACCAAGGTCCGTAGTCAACAAAATGGCATACACGATAAAGATAACCACGCCGCCGATATAAACCATAATCTGCATGAGCGCTACTAATTCTGCATGCATCAATAAAAACAGACCACCCGTTGCCAACAGACAACCCATCAAGCTAATCGCTGCGTGCAAAACATGCTTCAGCGTAACTGTCATGACGGCGCAAAATAATATCGCGAAGGTAAAGAGATAAAAAAGCACATCTATGATTTCCATCGCCCCTCCTTCTTATTCAAAACCATTTCTAGCGATCGCTTATCCAAGGTTGCCAACTCAAAGTCACGACCCATGCGAATCGCATCAAAGGGACAAGCCTCCACACACAACGCACAAATGGTGCAGGTATCTAAGCGATAGATATATTTACCTAAAATCTTTTTACCGGCAATATTCTTAGTCGGCAGTACGTTAATAGAGCCATTAGGGCAAGCCTTTTCACAAAGTGTGCAGGCCGTGCAATTATGCTCGCCGTCCTCATTGTGCGGCATGATCACCTGACCACGAAAACGCTCGTTCATTTTTAGCGTCTCGCGATTTTCTGGATACTGCTGGGTGACCACTGTTTTGGGGTTAATAAAGGTCAGAATCGTCACCTTCATACCGGTTAACAAAGACAAGCCACCCTTGAAAATCAACGAGCAATAGCGTCCAAGCATGCCCTGTTTCTTCTGCGTTGTGTCCGCATGTGACGGTTGCGGCTCAGGGCTGGCAGTCGTTGAAGCAAAAGCCCCCAGATTCTGTGGACGCGCGCCGTAATTATTCTGCTCAGGTGTATTATTGTGTTCACTCATGAGATTAACCATCCACAAGCCACAAAGACACCGGCCAATAACAGGTTCACCAACGAAGCTGGCAAGAGAAAGCGCCATTCCAAATCCATCATTTGGTCAATACGCAAACGCGGGAAGGTCCAGCGGAACCAAATATAAAGGAAAATAATGGCAAAGGTTTTCAAGCCGAACCAGATCCAACCAAAGCCCGGCACATGCCAATCTGCAAACGGCGCCTGCCAGCCACCAAGGAACAAAGTCGTCGCCAAGGCCGCAGCAATCAACATATTCACATACTCAGCTAAAAAGAACATCGAGAAACAAATACCTGAGTATTCCGTATGAAAGGCACCGCCAAGCTCTGACTCAGCCTCAACCGTATCAAAAGGTGTTCGATTTAATTCCGCCGTGCTCGTAATAATGAAAAACACAAAGGCTATCAACCCCAGCACCGGCAGCTTAATAATCCACCAGTTCCAAAAGCCACCCTCCTGAGATTCAATGATCCCCTGTAAGGACATCTCACCACTAACCAACACAATTAACAACATGGCCAACAACATCGACACTTCATAGGAAATCATCTGCGCACCAGAGCGCATACCACTCATCAATGCATATTTATTATTAGAACCCCAGGCACCAATAATAAGACCAAAGCCACCAAGACCGGATATAGCCGCAACAAAAATAATACCAAGGTCTGGGTCAGCGACCTGCAGTTGCTGATCAAAAGGAATTACCGCTAAAATGAGAAACGATCCCGTCATCGGAATAAACGGCGCTAAATAATAGGTAAAGAAATCAGCCGTCTTCGGACGAAAGCCCTCTTTGAAAAATAATTTAATACCATCGGCTAAGGTTTGCAAAATACCATGAAAGCCGGTACGCATCGGGCCCAAGCGACGCTGCATGTGCGCCGAAATCTTGCGCTCCAAATACACCAAAATCATCGCCGCCAAAGACGCCACTATAATTAAGGACAAGAGACAGATGCCCGCATTGACCAGCCACGCCAGCCATGAGTCCTGCCCGAAATAATCCCGAACAGCCTCACCGATCATATTATGTGTGCCCCAATGAGGAGCGCTTTGCGCCTCTGCTGCGATAACCTCAGATGTCCCTACCGGTTGCTCAGCCATTAGCGATCAATATCCGGAATCACAGGGTCTAGGGTAGCAAGAATGGTCACCAAGTCAGCGATTTTGAAACCTTTGGAGATTTCATCGATAATATTCACGTTGGAAAAACTCGGTGAGCGATACTTCAAGCGATAGGGCTTGGTCTTATTATCGGAAACGACGTAAACGCCAAACATGCCGCGAGCTGTTTCGATGTCCGCATAAGATTGACCTTCAGGGATTTTAATAACGGGCTTGAGTTTTGAGCGATACGGACCTGAAGCAGGTAAATCTTTGAGAGCCTGCTCAATAATCCGCATCGACTGGCGCATCTCCTCAATACGCACGGTGTAGCGATCAAAGCAGTCACCAGTTTTACCAAGCGGCACATCAAAATCAAAACGATCATAAATACCATAAGACGCATCGCGACGCAGATCATAATCAACACCGGAGGCGCGCGCGATCGGTCCACTCACACCGTAGCTGATAGCCTGCTCACGGCTTAATACACCAATACCCTGACACCGTTCTTGGATAATCATATTACCGCCAACCAATTTGGCGTATTCATCCAATGAGCCCTTCATTCCTTCTAAGACTGCTTGCACACGTGGAACAAAGGTATCAGGCACATCGCAGTACGAGCCACCTGGTCTGAAATAATTCATGGTCAAACGTGCGCCACAAACATCTTCGAAAATGTCGGTAATTTGTTCGCGTTGATCGAACCCATATAAAAAGGCAGTTAAGGCACCAAGGTCCATACCAAAGGTTGCCCACCACAATAAATGCGATTGAAGGCGTTGTAATTCACAAATAATGACGCGAATATATTCAGCCCGTTCAGGCACCCCGATATTTGCGCCTTTTTCAACAGCCATGCACAAAGCCAAGTTATTCATATGGCAGGACAAATAATCCAAACGATCCGTTAAATGGATGTTCTGAACATAGGTTTCCGCCTCGGCCATTTTCTCTATCGAACGATGAATATAGCCTAAATGTGGCACCACACCTTTTACCGTCTCGCCATCGAGTTTCACCACGAGGCGCAAAACACCATGCGTACTTGGATGCTGTGGCCCCATGTTCAGGTAAAACTCTTCCGTGCTTTCGCGTGGATGCGAAGCCGGAAATCCCTCTGGGCCTGCTGGCATGGCTGCGTTAGCTGCGGAGACAAGGTCCATATTTAATACGGCCTCTTGGTCACGCGCGTTGGATCATCAAAATCCTTACGCAGTGGATGTGCGCCAAATTCATCAAACAAAAATATACGTCGTAAATCAGGATGTTTATTAAAACGAATACCGAAGAAATCATAGATCTCGCGTTCATGCCAATTAGCACCAGCATAGATATGACTAATCGTATCTATTTTCGGATCGTCATGATCAATGGAACAACGCACAAATATTTTATGTTTTAATGTCGTCGATAATAAATGGACACAAACATCAAAATGATCATTGAAATCAATCGCTGTTAGCTGAATCGGAAAATCACAGTCAGTCTCTGCGTGCTCACGCAAGAAGCGTATAAACGCGGTGTACTGATCCGAAGAAACCACAAAATCCGGAATATACTCAGTGCCCAATGCCGCTAATGATTCTTCGCTCACGTCTTCAACGCCGTGTAGGGCCACTTCAGGAAAACGCTCATGCACCAGTGACCATAAGGCCCAAGGCTCGGTACCAACACGTTGTGCCCGCGGCACATATTCCATTTTTTCTAAATCTTCAACAGGCTTCTTCGCATGCTTATAGGCTTTAAAGTCTGGGTTATCGGCCTTCCATTGCTCGCGCTGGGGAGCGAGTTCCTCTTCACGCGGTTTATTTTCTTCTTCCCATTGACGCACGGCTTCTTCGTGGCGATTTACAAAGGGTTCGGTTTCAATCGCGTTGACCGTGCGTGGCTTACGAATCGTTTCACCTTTAATAAGTTTTTGCAATTCCATGATGCCATAGAGCAAGGCCTCTGGTCGCGGTGGACAACCTGGAATATAAACATCGACGGGAATGATGCGGTCGGCACCTTTTATAACACTGTAGTTATCGTAATAAAACGGTCCGCCGGAAATCGTACAAGCACCCATCGCCACAATATACTTGGGCTCGGGCATTTGATCGTAGAGCACTTCTAAATGCTTGCTCATTTTCTCAGTGAGGGTGCCCGCTAAAATAATGACATCGGCCTGTCGTGGTGATGCACGAAATACCTCTGCCCCAAAACGCGCGATGTCGTGCTTGGCCGCACCTGTTGCCATCATCTCAATTGCACAGCAGGATGT
>CBDUFM010000333.1:0-4323 GCA_965366325.1 uncultured bacterium | reverse complement strand
TGCCTTTTTAGCGTGGCTCGGTGAGCGCGAACCGTGGTTAGTCACTAAATTTGGCGTGCACCGCTACGACCAGGTCACGTACGCAGCTGATGATATTATTGTTATGGGCAACGAGGTCACTGGGATCCCCGATGCGTGGCACGAACGCTGGCCGCAGCGTGGCATCTCGATACCCATCAAAGGTGCCGTGCGCAGCTACAATCTCTCTAATGCGACCGCCATTGTTCTGGCTCATGCCCAGATCACATCTGGCAATCTGGATGGCATTGCCGGACTACCGCGCCAGTAAAGCCACCACACGCAATCACGGCACTTCGCCGTAGCACGCCGCGCTGCAATCTGGTATTGCCACGGCGCCTCAGATCCTAGGCTGTGCGGCCCAGAAAACAGGAGCATGAGCACATGGGCGACTACAAGATATCAGTAATTCCAGGCGACGGCATTGGCCCAGAAGTCTGCAGCGAAGGCCTCAAAGTTTTACATAAAATTGGCGAAATTTGCGGCCATACCTTTAGCTGTTCTGAGTATCTTGCTGGTGGCATCGCTATCGATGAAACCGGCGTTCCCCTGCCACCTGAAACTATAGCTGGCGTCAAAGCCTCAGATTCACTGCTCTTTGGTGCCATCGGTGGCCCCAAATGGGAAGACCAACCGCAACACAACAAACCAGAAGCCGGCCTGCTGCAGCTGCGCAAAGAGCTTGGTGCCTTTGCCAACCTGCGCCCAGCCAACGTCTACGACGAACTCGCTGAAGCCAGCACCATCAAAACAGACATCATCCGTGGCACGGACATCATGGTGGTCCGTGAATTAACCGGCGGCATCTACTTTGGCACTCCGCGCGGCATCGACGGCGAAGGCGACAATCGCCGTGGCTATAACACCATGGTGTATACGGCCGAAGAAATCAAACGCATCGCCCGCGTTGGCTTCGATACGGCCATGGCGCGCAGCAAACGCCTCTGTTCTGTTGACAAAGCCAACGTCCTCGACGTCTCACAACTGTGGCGTGACGTGGTCATCGAAATGAGTGCCGAATACCCAGAAGTCGAACTGACGCATATGTATGTCGATAATGCGGCGATGCAGATGATCCGCGATCCGAAGCAATTCGACGTGATCGTGACCGGCAACATCTTCGGTGACATTCTCTCCGACGAAGCCAGCCAGCTCACCGGATCCATCGGCATGCTCGCCTCGGCCAGCGTTGGTGGCCCCATTGGCTTCTTCGAACCTGTTCATGGCAGCGCACCAGACATCACGGGCAAGGCCCTCGCCAACCCCTTAGCGATGATTGGCTCGGTTGAGATGATGCTCCGTTATGGCCTGAAACTCGCTGCAGAAGCGGATAAGGTCAATGCAGCGGTTCGTCAGGTCCTCAAAGACGGCCTACGCACCGGTGATATCATGCAAGACGGCTGTACCCAACTCAACACCACCGAAATGGGTGACGCTGTCTGCGAACGCTTGGCCTGAGTGCCTTGCCTTCAAGGCCCGCAGTAACTAGCATACGCTTACTAGGAAATGATCTTATGATAAAACACAGCTCCCTCCTCATCATCGCTGCAGCCGTACTCCTACTCAGCAGCTGTGGCGGCAATCGTGAAGCCGTCTACGAATCAGTTGAAATCAGTGCCCTGAAACAACAGGTCGGTGACCTCGAGGCAAAACTCACCCAGACCCAAGCCGAGCTCGAAGCAGCACGCAATCATGCACCCAAGCATGACCCCAGTGCTGACCTTGCTCGCCGCTTAGCTGGCTCAGGCGCCAACGTTCGCTACCGCAACGGTGAACTCATCATTGGTATTGCGAATGACATCCTCTTCCGCAGTGGTTCAGCAACCCTAACTGCACAAGCAAAAAATAGCCTCAAGAAAGTCGCCAGCGAAATCAAACGCAGCTACGGCAGCAACTACATGCGCGTCGAAGGCCACACGGACAACCAACCAATTACCCGCACCAAAAATAAATGGTCAGACAACTGGCATTTATCTGGTGCACGTGCACGCTCAGTACTCGCACAAATGCTCGCCCTCGGCATCCCTGCAGATCAAATCAGCTTTGCCGGTTACGCCGACAAACAACCACTCGGCAGCAATAGCAGCAAATCAAGTCGCGCACAAAACCGACGCGTTGAAATAATTATCCTGCCAGTCTTACCAGAATAATTATTTCTTCATTAATGATCACCATAAAACCCCAACTCATCTGAGTTGGGGTTTTTTATGTATCACTGAAAAGCAGGACAAAAGGCCAGCGCTCATTATTTCTACCTGCCACAGTGCAGAGAACAGAGACCGAATCCATTTTGCTCGCTTTATCGCTTTCTAGGACGCGCTCTGTCTCGCATAAATAAACAATAGGTCTAGCTCCAGAAAATATGTGTTAGGATGGACGACATTGCGTAAAGACACTGACGATGCTAGCTCTTACCCACTGTCAAAAGCCTCGTTCTTATCATTCCGTATTGTCGGTTCATGCACAAGCATTGTGTGTAAGCAGCTTAAGATCGACAGACAACTGTTTCGCTACACAATCTTAGTACTATCTTAGTCACGCTATGGATAGTCCCAATGTTCCCCAATTAGCACGGTTACTCGTTTCTTTCCCTGTGGAGTAGGTCATGAATATTTTAGAAAACACACGCTGGCATCTTATGCATGCAATGCGCAACGGTGGATTGCTGTTACTAATTGCCCTCAGCGGTATCCAAGCAGCCGAGCCAGTGCACATCTGGGTTGAGGGTCAAGCAGCAACCGCATCCGATGTCACCCAGCACAGTTGGTACGGCGGCGTCGATCGTGATCAGCTGTCAGCGAATGGCTGCATTTCTCATTACAACAAAGACAAACCGGGTCTCGCCCATTACGATATCGAGGCCCCAACAGCAGGTGCTTATAAATTCTGGGTACGCGCTAATCCAACCGCTTCCAAAGTGCAGTACCGCATCGCTGATGCTGCATGGCAGGAACTGAACATGTCACAGGCAACGGGACGCATCAATATTGCGAAAGATGGTAAAAATGACCATCGCCATATTGGCTGGACCGATGCCGGTAGTGTTCAACTGAACGCTGGCAAACAACGCGTTTCCATTCGCTTTCAAGGCGGCACCAGTAACAGCGGTATTCTCGACTGCTTTCTGTTGACCACTGATGACATTTGGATGCCCCGCGGCACCTCGCGTCCCGGTGGTCGTGCCGAAGCTGCTCCAACTGGCGACTACGTTTGGGTAGAAGGCCACAAAGCAGTCGAACGCGATACCACCATCCACAACTGGTATAACGGCCTTGATCACGAACAATTATCTGACGGAGGCTGGGTCAGCCATTACAACAAAGATAAGGCCGGCATCGTCCGTTATGAGGCTACGGTAAAAAAAGCAGGTGATTATAAATTCTGGGTACGTGCTAATCCAAGCGCCTCTAAAATGCAATATCAAATCGGTAGTGGTGACTGGCGTGAACTCGACATGTCAAAAAGCATCGATCGCATCAATGTTGCTAAAAATGGCAAACTCGACCATCGTTTTATTGCGTGGATCGACGCCGGTATGCTAAGCCTCAAGGAAGGCAGTGAAAAAATCGCATTCCGCTTTCAAGGCGGCACCCAAAACAGCGGTATCCTCGATTGTTTTGTTTTACAAAAAGATGCCGCTTGGGTCCCTAAGGGCAGCGCCAAACCAGGTGCTACGTCCGGCCTTGCTGATAAGGGATACTTCTCTTGGGAACCACCTGTCTGGCGTCCCGACCTGAAATCGATCCACAACCTACGTTATCTCAACGAAAAAGAAGCCGGACAAAATGGCTTTGTACAACGCAATAACGACGGCTTTATCCTCGGTGATGGATCACCAGTTAAATTTTGGATGGTCCAAGGCAGCGGCCTCAGCGGTCAAAGCAAAGCCCGCCAAACCCGCATCGCACAACGTTTAGCGGCCTATGGCGTGAATCTCGTGCGCACTGGTGGCACCGGATTTTTCCAAGATTTCATGAATGGTGATAACGATGCGTTTGCCAAAAAATTGGATGGCTACCACTCGATGGTCGCTGCGCTCAAAAAAGAAGGCATCTACGTCTATCTTAATCACTTATTCTGGAATACGCACAGCATTGTGACCTTGCCGAAAGACATGTGCCCGGGCTTTGATGGTAACGACACAAAGGCCGCCGCCCTTTTATTCTTTGATGAAAAATTCCAAGATTATTATCTAAGCTTTATTAAGAAATTAATGTGTACTGAAAACCCCTACACTGGGCAGTCGATGGCCGAAGACCCAACATTGGCCTTCATTGAAGTAAACAACGAAAGCAGCGTGCTCTT
>CBDUFM010000332.1:0-4330 GCA_965366325.1 uncultured bacterium | reverse complement strand
GGTACGGGAACTCATATGTACATGGGGATCAATAAAACGCATAAGGCTTAAACGATGTCCACTGTTAAGGGTTTGCCAAGAGATCTTGCCAGCATAGCCCCTGTGTCAGTTGCTCATAGACCTGTGGATACTGCTGCTGTAGATGGAGGGCCTGTGGGGCCGTGCATGCTTGCAGGCTCAAGGCTATGGCGCATTGCTCTCTGCTACTGCCGCTGCTGAGGACGCGTTCAAGATCAGTAAAAGCTTGGGTTTCAGGGCCTGTCTCCGGATGCGCGCCAACGCAGCGCCATAATTCAATGCTAATCTCGCGACTGGCCGCCCAGCGTTCATGGGCATATTGGCATAACATAGTCGTCAGTGCGGCGTTGCAGCGTTCGTCAAGACCCACAATCGGATCGAGTTGTGCATCAACGAAGAGGGCTTTGAGCACCATTTGGTTCCAGGTCATCTCATCAAAATGCTGACGTGGATAGGGGCTGAAATGGGCGACGGCTTCAAAAACAGTTTTGATATTGCTGCGCAGGCCTTCGCTGGCCCTGGCAACATGCGCATCTGGATAAGGAAGTAGGGGTAGGCTAAGGTACAGGGCCTCGGCTTCACCTAAATCGGCGGCTTGAAATAAGCGATCAAGGGTAGTGCAAAAATCAGCCTGCGCTAAGCCATCGAGGCAGAGCACTAAATAAATGCGGATCGCATGATCGATGCGCCAGTACTGTGGTGTCCAATTGGCAATGATGTTTTGAGCAGCGTGTAATTCTTCGCTGCTGAGGGAGAGCTTGTCTTTGCCGGATTGGCGAATGGCCATGCTAAATTGAATAAAGACATGACGTTCACTTGGTGCGCGACGATTTTTTTCCGCTGCATCTGCGAGCCACGACCAGGCATCGCTGCTGAGACGTTTTTTCAAAATTGCTGCAAGCCAATCGGTGATGGACATGCAGCTTATATCACTGCCTTGCATCAGAATTGAAAGCGACGACTGTTTGTTTGCGTGACCGACATTTCATACACACCGAGCAGCTGCCGAAGCTTCTAATATCGCAAACCTATGAAATTATTTTTTGCACTGCGCCTCCGTGAGCCAGTGATCAACAGACTCGATGAAACGCTGCAACGCTTACGTGACTGGGAGCTACCGGCGCGCTGGACGCATCCACAAGACCTGCATATCACCTTGTGTTATCTGGGTGATTACGCAGAGGAAAAACTGCAATCGCTGATTCATAAAGTGGATTTATATCTGGCATCTCAGCTGCGACCGCGTCTGCATATTTCAGGATTAGCGGCGTTTGCGGGCAAGCGTTGGCCGCGTGTCGTGTATGCGGGCATCAGCGATGCAGAGCAAGCCTGCGCTGCATTACACAACGATCTCGCAGAATTGTGTGGCGTGCAGCCTGAACAGCGCTTTGTGCCACATGTGACGCTCGCTTATCCAAAGGGTCAGGGCCTCGATCGCACGTGGGACGCCTTACTCAGCGCCTATTTGGCCTTAGAGATACAGGCTGATCTGCTTGAGGACATGGTACTTTATCAAACGGGTCTCGCAGTGGAGGCGGAACAGCCGCGTTACCAAGTCCTAGCGCAGTGGCCGTTTATTGACTAGTGGCGTTCTCGACGCGCCGTGCATGGGCGCTATACAGCTCGGCTCACTGGGATATGCTGCCGCGCACATAGAAAAACCACTCTATCAATCATTGTTCTCAAGATAAAGGAGCCATGCATGGCTACAGTAACATTAAAAGGCGGCCCCGTTAATACAGCAGGTACATTACCAGCTGTCGGTTCAGCAGCGCCAGATTTTGCATTGTGCAAAGCCGATCTCGGTACCGCATCATTAAAAGATTACGCGGGTAAAAATGTAGTCTTAAACATTTTCCCAAGCGTTGATACACCAACCTGTGCGACCTCGATTAAAAAGTTTAACGAAGAAGCAGCAAAAGTTGACAACACGGTTGTGCTCTGCGTCTCAGCTGATTTGCCATTTGCACAAAAACGTTTTTGTGGAGCAGAAGGTATCGAAAACGTGGAATCACTATCTAGTTTTCGTGACCCAGCATTCGGTACCGCATATGGTACGACGATTGTTGATTCTGTGCTGGCGGGTTTGCAATCACGAGCAGTGGTTGTCATCGACGTTGACGGCAAAGTGAAATATACAGAGCAAGTTGCAGAAATTGCAGATGAGCCTAACTACGCGGCGGCATTGGGCGCTCTCTAAGCCCTGGCGAAATCCTAGTTCAGCCTGATTAAGCCTGATTAATGGCGCTGCGCATGCGGCGCTGTTAATAGCCTTGCTTCTCGCTCTTGAAAAACCTCGGTCCTAGACTGAGGTTTTTTTGATAGGTACTGCTGGTGCATTCCCAATAGCAGCATTGCAAAGGACCTTTTGCATGGGAATCTAAGCGCATGATTTATTGGCAGCTGCATTATATTATTAAACGCGACCAAGAGGCGGCATTGCAGACTCAATGTTCTGTCTTGGATTTTTATAATTATGTGCTGACTACCCGAACTGATGGGCTCATGGATTTATTGGTCTATAGCAATGACGATCAAGAAATAGAGCGTTTGGCGAAATTGTTTGATCAGGCCGACTATAATTTTGTTGACCGGACCCAGTATGATGAGATGGAGATGTTGGCGCAGTTTAATCCACAGTCGCCGATTCGCTTAGCTGATGCCTTGGTGCTCTATCCTTGTGATCCACCCGCACAGAGCGACGACATGATTGTGCATGTTCCAGCCGGACCAGCCTTTGGTGACGGTCGGCATCCAACCACGCAGATGTTGGCGCGCTACATCATGAGCATGGATTGCCAAGATAAGACATTTTTGGATCTGGGATGTGGTACTGGTGTTTTGGGTGTCGTTGCAAAATTGCGCGGCGCAGCCAGCGTGGACTTCACTGATGTAGACCCTGATTCCGTACGTTTTACTGAGGAAGTCTGCGCGTTGAATGGGTATCCAGAGGCTTGCGTTTGGGAATCCAATTTACTGGAAGATTGTACTAAATCTTATGATGTAGTGATTGCGAATATTTATGCGGATTTACTGCTGGATGTGCTGACCGATCCGCAGTTGACGACGGTGTTACCGCAAGGCCTGCTTTTATTATCCGGGATAAGTTTTAAACGCATTGAAGAAGTCTTGGAGGCAGCGGCACAGGCAGGCTTTACGATTGTGCATCAGGAAGAACAGGCGTGGTGGCACTGCGTTATTTTAGAGCGAGCTGCCTAGAGAGATGGCGAATCCATTCAAGGCGCCAGAGCATGATCAGAGTGATCCCTACCGGCATTGGACCAATGCTTATAAATTAAAGCGTTTGCGGATCTATGCGATTATTATTTATGCGTATTATGTAGGACTGCTGGTGTGGATTGGGTTTATTACGCTGGCTGTCATGCAGGGGCGTGGTCTGCCGTGGTGGAAAATAGGCGTTGTTGTGTCGACGTTTATTCTGAGTACCTGTGCGGCATTATTGGTGCGACATTATCGCCAAATAATTGAGAAGCGCATGGCGGGTACGCCCAACGCTAAGCCCTAATCTGCGTTTAATTCAGACTCTATTTCAGCACGATCTAATGTGCGCAGGCTTGGCGGAATTAAATTATTGCGACTGCAGTGGAGGACTGCCTGTAGGGTTTGTTGGCGGCGTTGACTGGCAATGTCGATAGGGCGGAGGTTTTCAAGTATATCGATTAAGGTCTGGTTATTTAAGTCAGCACCAAGGGCGACTTCGGCGCGGATATGATGGGCCAATTCTTGAAAGTCAGCTGGTGCAAAATGAGCAGTGCGGTCGGCTAGTAATTGTTGGCTTTCTTGAGCGAGCGCATCAAAGGCAATGCCTCCGCGCTTAAGCGTGCTTTGAATAAACGCTTCACGATCTGCGCCTTCAGGGTCAAAGACCGGTAAATGCAAGCCAGCGCGGCCGCTGCGTTTAAGGTCTGGTGCGAGGCGCTCTGGGCGAGCCGTTAATAAAACCCACACAATGCGTCCGCGATTTTGCGGGTCACCCATCATACGGATCAGCGCGCCAAATAAGCGAGCTTCGGTCTCGTGGGTATTGTTGCCCGGTTTGCCAAATTGGGTGTCGGCTTCATCAATTAAAACAATGACTTTACCTAAGGCTTCTAGGACTGTCCGCACTTGTTCAAAGATGCGTTCGGTTTCGCCAAAATAACTGCCGCGTAAATTTTTCAGAACCACTACGATGCGTTTACAACTTGCTGCCCAGGCAGAGTATAAAAACGTTTTACCAGTGCCATTGGCACCTGCGACCAAAATACCAACGGGTGAGAGTTTAGGATCGTCGAGATCCATTAAGCGACTC
>CBDUFM010000331.1:0-4357 GCA_965366325.1 uncultured bacterium | reverse complement strand
TAATTTACATTCGTACGGCTTTGTACAAGGCTATCCAACTTGGGAACGTAGCTATCCAGAAGATCCAAAAGTGCGTTATTTAACCATGATGCAATCAGCGATTGATTATCGCGATGAGCACCATCCTGATAAGCCGATTTGGCTAACAGAATTTGGCTATGACTCTTGTTCACAAGAAGCACTCACAAAACCTCGTAGCAAACATATGAAAAAATGGTTGCCCTGTTCAGAGACCGAGCAGGCACAGTGGATAGTGCGTTCGTTTTTGGTCTTTAGCGCCATGGGCTTAGATCGCGCGTATTTGTATTTCTTTGATGACAAAGATGCGCCGTCCTTTCATGCAGCATCTGGCATTACGCGAAATGGTAAGCCAAAGCCATCGTTTCATGCAATGGCACATTTGCGCAAGACCTTGGGTGATTATCGCTTTGTTCGTGCAGTTAGTAAAGAGGTCGACGATGTATATGTATACGAATATAAGTCTAACGATGGGGCCATAATCTGGGCGGCGTGGTCACCAACGAAGGGCAAGGTCGATAGGGACTATGTGCTGAAAGACTTGCCAGGTAAAATAGCGTCTATTGAACGCATGCCGTTGAAGGCGGGTGATGCAGAATCTGTCACCTTTAAATCGGGTAAAACAGTCAGTATCCCCTTGGGTGAGTCACCGTTGTACATCCGATTCAAATAGCCCTGCTAGGCGAGTCTCTGGTGAATCCTTCATGGCCTTGGCCATGGAGGATTTTTTTTGAGGGCGAGTCACCGACTCGATAAAGGCTAGTTGAAGTTCTGGTGGCAAACAAAACGGCTGGATGAGAGTATAGTGCAGTAACCCCCAATAACGGAGAGTGGAATGCTCAAAGCCCTCAGTCTTGGCGCAGTCATCTGTGCTAGTTTTGCCTTTCATAACTTACATGCAGCAGATATGGCGGTGCCGGAAGCCGTGGATGCGCCAAGCAAGGTGCGACCAATTGTGGTTGGTAGCGATTTACCAAATTTAAACGTCGAAGCTGCCGGTGGCATTTCACAGAGATTTCGTGATACGCTCGCTCAGGGCAAACATGTAGTCATCGTTTACCGCGGCGGCTGGTGCCCGTATTGCACACGTCACTTTGCTGCGATAGGCATGAAGAAAGAAGAACTGGCCAAGGCTGGTTGGAAGCTGGCTTCACTGAGCCCTGATAACCAGGCTTCTGTCAAGGCATGGGTAGAAAAAAATGGCGATGATGGTGTGCAGCGCTTGAGCGATAGTGATGCCGATGTCATCCGTGCCTTGGGTCTGGCCTTTGTCTTGGATGCCAAGACGCGCGAAAAGTATAAGAAATATAACATAGATTTAAACGCAGCGAGTGGAGAGACGCATAATATCTTGCCTGTTCCGGCTGTACTTTTGGTTGTTGATGGCCAAGTGCGCGGTCTCCATGCCGATATTAATTATAAGCGCCGCTTGCATGCAGAAGTTTTAATGGCGATGACAACAGCTATTGATGCGGATATTAACGCTGCGCAAAAGAATTAAATCCCATTTACATTGCGTAAAAGGGCTCCGTGTTTTGCGCGGAGCCCTTTTTTTATGATTACAAGTACTCGCAGCAGTAGGCAACGGCTTCGTCACAGCTGATAGTAAAGCCGCTGTTGCTGCCAACTTCAAAGTTTGTGCATATGACTTTGTCACTGCCGTCACGTTGGACGTGGCATTCGCCTGAAATAATGTTCATGCGTTCTGCGGCTTCGGTGCCAAAATGAAATGAGCCGGGTGCGACAACGCCGACGCTGGCTTTGCGGCCGTGACGGGTAAAGGCAATGGACTGAACTTGGTCTTCAAAATAGCTGTTATGACTGAGCATCTTCTCTCCAATGATGAATGCGCATGCTGTGTTTGTTGCTGCTGGTTCAAGTGTTTAATCGGGGCTGTGCACAGTGTTTGACCTAGCCATTGGCGTAACGTTGACGGCGAAAACTGGCGGGGCCTATGCCGCGATGTTTGGTAAATAATTTAGTCATATGATAGCGGTCACTAAAACCATATTGTTCAGCGAGCGCTTCAAGGCTGTCTTTGCTGTGGTGTAATGCGGTGCAGATGGCATCAATGCGTTTTTGCATGTGCCATGCTTGGAGGCCAATGCCAAGATGCTTGCGGAAATAGCGTGGAAATAAATCGTGGCTGAGGCCAGATAGCTGTGACAAATAGGCAGACTCAAAACGCCGATCTAAATGATGGCTCAAAAAATCCATGACCTTAGCAATGGTCTCGGGAATTGGCGTAAGGTTTTTCAGCGTATCGGCAATAAAACCGAGGCTGTGTAGGACTTGTTGTTGCAGTTGTATTTCATGCGGCAAGGAGCCGTGCTGTATGCATGCGGCAATCTGAGTCAGGACTTGCTCGCCAAATTTGCTGGCCGGTATGTTGATGATCTGCGGAGGAATGCTGTTGAGAAAGCCACTGACAGTGAATTCGATGTAGTGGTGGATTGGCGATCCAGTCGAACTGCAGGAAAAGGGGGTATTGGGTGGAATTAAAATGACCTGATCTGGATCTAGGGCGACGTTTTGATCGTGATACTGAACCCGCCATCCCGGTGTTTCGTTCCAGTACCAGCGCCAGTAGGGTGCCGATAAATTCTCGAAGTCCCAGCGCTCAAGTTGTACGCTGCTGGCAAAGCAGATCTGGATACCGAAACCATGCCCCTCTACGCTCATACACAGAATTATCTGATCTACTCTTATGAAAACAAGGGTAGTATGGCACGGACACCCGCAAACATACACAAAATAATCCGCTGCAAGCCATAGGTATTGGTTTCCGTTGTAGAGACTGCGTGGACCACTCACCGGAAGGATGGCTCGTTATGATGCAAGACTGGTTTAAGCAGGCGAAATTAGGGATCTTTATTCACTGGGGTATTTACGCCGTGAAGCCGACTGGTGAAAGTTGGCCGT
Source organism: uncultured bacterium (assembly GCA_965366325.1). Taxonomy (GTDB): domain Bacteria; phylum Planctomycetota; class UBA11346; order UBA11346; family UBA11346; genus JANQLF01. The sequence goes on along the minus strand of CBDUFM010000331.1, from coordinate 1,417 downwards.
TCTTTAAAGGCGAAATAAGTCATGAAGATTATATGGATCAGCGGCATGGGTTTAGCGCAGAACAATATGACCCACAGGCATGGGCGCAGTTATTTAAGGATGCGGGTGCGCAGTATGCTGTGCTAACCGCGAAGCATCATGACGGGATGGCCTTATGGGATACCAAGGAAGATCATTACAGTGTGGTCAAGTATACACCAGCTGGGCGTGATTTAATCGGGCCCTATTGTGATGCGCTGCGCGATAAGGGCTTGCATGTCGGTATTTATTTTTCACATCTGGATTGGTCGCATGCGGATTATGCAACGACACGAAAATCAATACCGCCCAGTGACCACGGTGATGCGGCTAGTGTGAATGCATTTAATTTTAGAGAAGATGATCCCGAGGCATGGCAGCGTTTTATTAAGTTTCACCGTGCCCAATTAAATGAAATATGTACAGAATTTAAACCAGAATTATTATGGTTTGATGGTGATTGGGATCGCACATCCGAACAATGGGATATGAAGGGCTTGCGCGATCAATTACATGATTGGGCGCCGGGGGTTATATTAAATTCGCGAATGCAGGGCTATGGTGATTATAAGACTCCTGAACAAGGTGTGCCCACCGTTGCGCCAGATGGCGAATGGGAATTCTGTATGACCCTCAATGACCATTGGGGATTTTACGAACCAGAAGATATGAATTATAAAAGTGCACGTCAGCTGCTGCGCTATTTTGTCGATTGTTTATCGATGGGTGGTCGTTTGTTATTAGATATAGGTCCAGCTGCAGACGGCAGCATCCCGCCAATTCAAGAGCAGCGCTTACGCGAACTTGGTGCATGGATTAACAAACACGAAGAGGCCGTGCTGGGTACCAGTGCTGGATTGCCCTATGGACATATTCATGCACCAAGCGCTTTAAATACCGATACCAATACCTTATATGTGTATTTATTCGACCAGCCACGCGATCAAATAGCGATTAAGGGTTTACGTAATGAAATTATTAGCGTTGAGTTATTGGGTGAAGATAAATCATTAAGCTCTGTGCGCATCGGCGGTGCCGAATGGCATAATATTCCAGGCGTGCTCTGGATTGACATTCCACAAAGTGGTCTCGATGAGCGCTGCGCGGTTGTTAAGATTACCTATGCGGGCGCGTTAGATTTGTATAGTGAAGGTGGCGGCGCTATTGAGCAAAACTAAGCAAGAAGGCTTGCGCCATTCGCCGTTGCCTGTTCCTCTTGGCAGTGTCGACGAATGCGTGCGGCCAGTCGTTTGCCAATTTCTCGGTAATCATCTTGGCTGGCAGTTTTGCCATTGAATCCCTGATAGCTGCATTCCATAGTTGTTGACAGACATTTAAATGCATCTTTGAAAAATAAGTTTGCACTCAGGGATGTGGGCACGCCAACTTGGGCATTGGC
>CBDUFM010000330.1:0-4360 GCA_965366325.1 uncultured bacterium | reverse complement strand
GACGGTTTTCTTAATACAGCGACCTAAGGAAGCATCCCACCATTCAAGGGACATGCGACCAGCCTCAACAGTGTTGCCGATTTTTATTTTCACATCATTAATTAATGGCGCTTTGAGTCCGTCATAGCCCCAAGCCTGATCAAGGACATAACCAAGGGCAAGACCAGGATGGGCCCATGCGCGATTCCAGATACGATGGTTGCTTTGAACAGTAAGTGTGACCGAGCGCTTATCTGTACCACGTAAATCTTCGCCATGCAAAAATTGTGAAACAGCACGGTAGGGATGCCAAAGATCTTTTTGATCGACCCATTCGAACCACCATAAAAGAGGGCTGCCGGCGTGGCCGCTCAACATTGCCGCCCACGGTCCACTAAGATGCTCGGCAAGTAATTCAGGTTCAGGACAGGCGAGTGGGGTGCCACCAAATTCGGTGCATAATATCGGTTTATGGTAATTCTGTAATCCACGTTGTGGATGATGGATGCTCTGATGCATCAGTTGTGCTAATAATTGGTGGCCGCGAACACGCTGGTGGTAGGCATCAATAAAGACGGCATCTAAATTTGGCAGCGCTGCAATGCTGCGGTCGACATATTGATAATCAGAGCTCCAGTGCGTGACGATCGGATGCTGGTAATGATCGCGCTGTTTAAAATCAGCGCAGGCATATGCGTGCCACTGGCGTAAAACGGTATTGGTTCGCCCTTCGTGTGGATTACGTGTTTGTAGACCCACGTCAGTGAGGTCTTGCTCGGTCCATAATTTCCAACACATAATAGCAGGGTGGTCTGCGTAGCGCGCAATAATATAGCGGCGTAGGTTATCTTGTGCTCGTCGCGCACGTTGGTTGGTAAACACTTCGCTGGCACGGCGTAGGAAGCCGCCGTTGCGACGATTATACGGATGCAGATTCCACTCGCTGTCTACGCGCGAACTGGCCTGACCGTGATTATTGAGGACTAAAATAACGCGCATCTTATGCTTATGGGCACTATCTAAAATTTGGTCGAGACGCTTTGCATTTTCTTGGTTGTAATAGCCCGCGCCATAAAACCCTGGCCAACCTTGTTTCCATTCGAGTGCAAGGTTCCAGCTGCACATCCAAATTTCTGCACAATTTGCACCGGCGTTGCTATAACGCTGTAAATAGCTTTCGTAGGACAGACTGCCGCGGGTGGGGGTTGGAATGCATGGCGTATTTTCGTGGCCACGTGAATCATTAACCGAACGCAGATTAATGCCCAGCGGGAAAAAGAATTTCTGATTGCTGTGGTCGCCGCTAGCGAAAAAACGATTATCAGTGGCATCGACCTTGATGTAGTCATTATAATCGTCACCGCTGACAACTAAGTCGGGCATCTTGCTATCAAAAGCATAGGCCCCTGATTGAACCCGTAATTGAATCTGGTAGCGACCGGCTGTTCTTGGACGAAAGCGCACGATGTAATGTGCTTGGCCAGCAGGAGTGGCGCGTTCTTGATCGCCACCGTCACTGAGTTGCATGGCTTGTTGGTAAAAGGCTGGATAGCTATGTGTGGGTGGCACTTGGCCATCGTCTGGTAGCGGACCGGTAATCAGTGCGTCGATAGAAAATTGTTTGGCGTCATAGGGATTTGCTGGTAACTGTTGCGGGTTGCAGTGTATTTCCCAGCGTTCACCACTTTGAGCGCTGCACAGACCTGTAGCCGCATCAAAATTATCAAGATGTTGAATGTGCAGGGCATCGCAGCGATAATGTGCGACTTGTGCAGGGGCTGTAGTTGATGCTGCGGCAGGAACAGCGCGTAAATGTGTGATGCGTAACGTGGCGGCGCTGTTTTGCGCAGACCAAAAATACAAACCATAGACCTCGGCGACATTTAATTGATGGGCGTCCCAATGCAGTCCCTGCGGTTCGGCTTGCCAATCTGCTAAATCATGAATAGGGAAAAATAATGTATGTTTACCCGGGCGTAGTTGTTGCTGATGCGCTGACTGGAACCAATGTCCATCTTGGTCCTTTACATAGGCACCAACCCCAAGATCTGCAGGGGCGTCTTCAGGGACGACGACGACGCATTCTATGCCGCTGCAGTGTTCCAAGGGCGCTCGTCGACCCTGCGTAAACGTATTTAATGGCGCACAGAGGGTAACGTCCATGCCGGTATGGGCTTGTTCGGAATCGGTGCTGAGAGTGTTAATGGTGCTTGCGCTGTTCTTGGATGTTGGCGTAGCCAGCATTGGCTTTTGGCTGTCCACGTCTGCACTGTTAACGATAAAGTTTAGAGCGGCGATAAATGCCGCCGTACAGCACATAAACAATATCGAAAACAAACTGCGCATAGAGAGCTAATCCTAGTGCTCGCCTATCTGTTGCAACGGAGCCGCATAGATGGGGCGAAGTTCTATGCAGCACGCCATTACGTCTCAGACTAACTGTATGGTTTTACCGGAGCCGATATTGCTAGCATGCATGCCAGAGATTTGTTGTTCGCGCTTAGCATATGTCGACTTCAACACCAGCGGGAACATCAATGATATCATAGGAAATGCTGCCATCGTCTTTTCGTGACCACTTGACTTCTACGTGCCCTTTAGGATGCGGGAAGATGCCGTGCGCATAATCAATATCTGGACCGGCTTGGGCATGGAGGCGGACTTTATTAAAATCGCTGGCATCGAAGAAAATGCCAACGCAGTGTCGAGATAAATAATAGGTCGGGCAGGCCGACCACGCATGGCAAAGGCTGCTGCGCAGGTGGAAAAATTCTGGGGTCGTCAGGCATCCCTGCGCAAGCGCCCAGCCCCATGCTTCACGAAATGCATGTTCAGCAACATCAGCGAGGTCAGCCTTATAGAGGCCGTCAAAGATATAAAATGAGAACGCCGGGGACATAATGCTGCCCTCAGTTTCATTATAGCCATTTTTAAAAACGTGTCGCATTTCTTTGCGTACATGTTTGCGTACAGCGTTCAATTGCTCAGGGCTGCACACGCCAGCGCGCACGGCAAAACTATTTGATTGAATTGAATGGCATCGTTTATCGAGATTGTCTGCGAAGCATTGTTTATCAGCATCCCAGAATTTTTGACAGGAGGAACGTATGGTGTTGAGACGGCGTTGCAGATCGTCGGCTTGCTCATCCTGCTGTAATAAACGCGCTAGATCATGAGCTGCTTGCATGGCCATGACGTAGGTAAAGGTGAAATTCGCATGAATGCCAGTGAAATCTTGATAACCTTTGTAAGTACCGTTGTCGCCATGAAAGCCACCGTAATGCGCTTTAATGCCACGGTTTTTATCCCACTCACCGTCGAGTAATAAATCGTCACGCTCATCGGATAATTCATGAAACCAGTCTAGGTTTGCGCTAATCGCTGGCCAATCGTGTTGAATGCGTTCCAAGTCGCCGCTGTAATCGTAATAATGTCGATAGCCTTCGACCATGTTTAAGGCGAAGTCGCCAATGGTATAATTACCGGTGTTTGGGTAGACGGCGCGAAACTTGCGGGTTTCGTCGGGTGATTGGCCGTATAGCTGCATACAGCGCGCCATGAGTTGTTGATCACCAAACGCGGCCAAGGCATTGTGATATTGGATAATAGTGTCGCGACCATACATGCCACGTTCGCGGCCACTGCAATCAACGTAGGCATCTTCCATGTTGCAGGCCTGGGTTAAGCGTCCCATTTCCCAGATGCGATTTAAGAGTGGATCGCTGCATTCAAAAAAGCCTTTATTTTTCACCGGATACTGTGCCGAGCGCAGCTGTAATTGTTGCAGACAGACGTCGGACTGCATATGGCGTACTGTGATACGTAAATAGCGAAGGCCACGCGGTTGAATCGGGCGCCAGCTTATCGCATCTTCACTGCACACCAGGCGGTCAGCACCGCAATAATTGTGATTTAAACGCAGCTGTTGTTGATTGGCGGTTAAATGTTCACTGTAACAGAGGTCAATGGTGGCACCGGCGACACCACGCAGGCTAATTTCAGGAAAGACCAAGTGCATGAATTCTTGATCGAGGCAAATGGAAAAGCCATCGGGATATTTTTGTTTAGAAAATGTAAAGCCATTGAGGTCACTGACGCTGAGCGCGTCCATGGTATTGCCATAATCATCCCAGCTGGTTTCGTGGCCTGGGTCTTGGGCTTGCTGCTGTGGACCGGCATGGATCCAGCCGCCGATTTCAGCAAGAGTTTCATCTTCACTGTAGGGCAATGCTTTGTTTTGAAGGTGTTGCTCAAATGCCGCCTTGCTCACAATTGCAGAGTGCTCGAAGCTGGGGGCTGCATTGAGGTCCTTGCTGCTGGAAACGTGAATGCCTTTGCCACGCGGGACGGCGAGATAAAAATTGTAAATATCGAAATAGAT
>CBDUFM010000329.1:0-4364 GCA_965366325.1 uncultured bacterium | reverse complement strand
CCTCTTTACCGGTTTGATTCATGTAACGTGTTGCCCGAACCTGCCAGCCTTCCGTTGGGTTTTCTGGGTCCTTAGCATAGGCGGCGTAATTCACTTTCGTCTCTGCATAAAATGGATGCTTGCCAACTGGTTGATAAAACACCGTTGAAAAATCATCAAGATCGGGGCCAACCACATTGTATGCCGCTGGGCCGAAATTATCTGCCAGCCATGTTCCTGAAAGCGAAAAAGTCGCCGTTCGCATTAATTTAGACTGCTCTACTGCCCACAATTGTTTGCCCGGACCAACGGCAATACTAATTACATTACGTAAATACTCTGGGTCGTACGGGTTTTGGTTAATTGGTCGACCACCTTTTTTACCAATTTTCTTTATCGCCTTTCCTGACTGATTAAAAATACCAATCTGCTGTGTGTTGCCTAACTCAGAGACGAATATTTTTGAGGCACGAGCATCGATCGCCACTGCCTGCGGCTTATCCAAGCCTTTGATAAACGCAGTCCATTTATCGCTGTTCACATCATATTTTTTCACCTCGCTACCAGTGCAGACTAAGAGCGTCTTATCGTCAAAGCGCACAAGGCCCTGTGGCGCTACGGCCTTTATAGGAGCTAGCTTTTTCCCAGTCGTCAGATTGACGCGAAGAATATGTCCACCCTTAGGCTGACTGATGTAGGCAATGTCTTTAATAATGGCCATACCCGCTGCGCTTCGACCTACCTCCTTAGCGCCCAAGGCTAGGCCTTTCTTATCAGCACCAGGCAAGGTTTTTACTTTGCCATCTTTGGCATGTAAACACCAGAGGCGTGTGTCCGCATCGCGCGCTGCGGTACGCACTATCTAAAGATTATCACCGCTTGTTGCACAGATATTACCACTACCCCAACCGCCCATCGATCGTTTCCACAAGGTACGTCCCTCGGGATCGATAGCGCGCATCGACGGATGTCCCTCTTCAGTGCCACCCATGAGATAAATACCATGCGCACTACAAGCCACAGCGGATGCACCGCCATGCTGTCCGCCCATCGACCCCGCACCATCTTTGGTACGATACGGTGGACGCGCTGAATTACCGACACTGCCAAGAAATTTAGAAGAAATTGGATCAAAGTGCGCAAGCTTCCATTGATAGCTTCCAGCTGGCAACACCTCGCCATAGCGATCGCGACCATCCCAATCAATACTATGCTTGCCAGCCTTCATTGCCTCGGCACGAATTAATTCGCGTAAAACAAAACCATCTTTGTCGCAAACAATTAATGACACATTCGCATCACGCGGTATTTCAAATGCAATGGGAATCCCTGGTACTTTTGGCCGGAACTCTTCACTTGATGCTTCACGCGGACCTGGGTCTTGGTGAAACATTCTCGTTCGTACCCACTGATCGGGATACAGGCGCGCCTCACTTGGTAAATCCTCAACCGTTAGCGCGTCACCACCAGAAGTATGCCACCATGCGCTTTCAGCATTGGTCGTGCCCGACGGGTCAGACAAAATTACCTGCGCATCAAAATACATGCTTTTCGCTGGCAGTTGCAAACTCAACCAAGGCAGCGATGCCTCCACCACATAACCACCTGGCACTTCTTTCAATGCAAGCTTCGCCCCTTTGACAGGGCCAACATAATCCATTTTTTCTTGGCCAACAGGCGATGCAAAGGTGTGTGGTGTCTTTTCATTCCATTTGGGGCGCATTGCCATGACCACGGCTTCACCATCAACCTGTGCAAACACAATGCGCTGGGCCTTGTCTGGCGAGAGCTTGTAGCCCCGCAATCCGATACCGACGGCGTCCCCGCCCTTAATAAGTTCCTCTAAAACCGTCGCTGAGTTTTTTAATGGGCTATCATCAATAACTTCAAATAGCACATACAAATTTTGCTTGTCGTAGGCCAATCGAAATGCAGCAACTGGCTTATTCTGAAGATTGCGAATACCATGCGTGGCAGTAATAACACCCCAGTCTTCTTTATCTGCATCAATCGTCATTGGACTTGGCACAGCAACAACGGCTGCTTCTTCCGCATACAGTGACAGTGACATGCCCAATGCCACACAAGATAAAATAATATTCTTTAAACGTTTCACAGCACACCCCTTTTCATCAACTTAATAAACCGATAATTTTTTTAAACTTGCTGAATATCTTCTTCCCAGCATGGAACGATCTCTACATCCATAGCCTGAGCCCCCTGAGACATTTCAGATAAAACCTCCAAGCCCTTAGCAAAAATAGCCTGCGTATCGTAACCTAGGCGGCGACTTGGAAACACACTCGGTGTTGGCCATGGAAAATTACAATGGCCGACTACTGAAATATCTTCCGCCGACACTGCTGCATCAACGAGCCCAGCGGTTGCATGTTCCACGGCATTGTCATCAGTAATAAACAAGGCATCTGGTCGATCTTCCGGTGGCAAGCGCATTAACAGGTGTGCCACACTACGCGCAGCCTGCGGCGTAGAAATGCCGATACGATGCCACGTCCGCAAGCCTGTTTCGGCGATGATCTCTTTGACCATCGACATTTCATCGCCGTGCATTGGGCCATGAATAATGGCAACTCTTTTTCTGCTCTGCTCTGCAAAATAACGCAGCGCTTTTCCAAATAATTCTGAACGGTTTAAACACATGCCAGATAAATGCCGCGCTGTATCTGCAGGACCCAAGTGTATTTTCGGTAAAGCTGCGTTAGTAAAAACCGATGTCTCGTCTAACCACGATTGAACATGCTGGAATAAAAACACACCCGCCAAACGAGACCGTCGCGCATCATTATTCAAACGTTGAAAATCTTCGCTGTCGGCGTGTCCATCAACATGATACATGATATCAATATCAAGCTCTGTCTGCTGCTTGAATGCCTGAGCCTCATTAATCAAGGCGACTAAAAAGCGCGACATATGTGCAGCACTAGGACCCGTATCCAAAACCACAGCAATGCGACTTAAATGCGGTAGGCGCTCACAAACATAAGACCCCGCAGTTCCACGTGTTTCAACAAAACCTTCATGGGCTAATTCCTGCATTGCCGTACGCACAGTCATCAAGCTCACGCCATAGTCTTCGGCAATATCTCGCCACACCGGTAAACGCGCGGCAGGCATCCATTCGCCAGCAATAATACGAGCACGCATATCCGTCAGGAGCTCTTCCTGCTTGTAGACTGCGCGACGCGACGGCTTGTTCGGTGTCTTCATCCCCGCCCCTCTGATATATATTTGTAATGCAAATTGTATATTTGTACATAACAAAATACGCACTCTTAAATCAAGTGACGGGGGCCGTTGCGGTAATATTCATATCCATTTATAAACACTGCACTTATATTGTTATCCCAGGACCAATACAAAGAGCTGACAACTCTAATGAGTCATCAGCTCTCCTGGTATAGCACAGATTCAGGCCACCCTGTCGCGTGTCGTAGACCCGCTCACAGACTGGAGCGCTACTGCGTTATTGCTTCTTTTCGTACTTCAACTCATGTTTCAAGAGCACTTCTTTAATAGCACCAGCCCACAGGTCATAACCCTTTTCATTCAAATGCAGGTTATCCTTAATAAAAATATCCTGTTTAACCTTGCCATTCTTGTCATTCAAAACAGCAGCAACATCAATAAACTCCAAATAATCATGCATGCCACAATATTTTTTCATGAGCTGATTTGCCTCATCCATATTCTTCCACATACGCTCGCGAGCGATGCTCGGTTTTACTGAAATAACGTAGACGCGCACATCTGGTAACTTAGAACGCAAATGATCAACGAATGCTTTACAAGCCAAGGCCACGTGCAATGGCTTTACGCCCTGTGCAATATCGTTGTCACCCTCATAAACAAGCACGGCACGCGGTTTATAATTCGTGATAATACGATCAGCAAAAGTCAGAGCATCATTGTAATTACTGCCACCAAATCCGCGCTTAATAATTGTCAACGGTGCCAAATCTTGCTCGATACGCTTATGCCACATGCGCATGCTTGATGAACCAACGCAGACGATTGCTCCCGGCTGATGATTTTCGGCCGCTGCACGTTTTTCGAAACCCTTTATACGACCTTCCCAGCCAGAGGCATCTTTATATACTTTCTTGATATCAAACTCTTCGCTAAAGAGACTGAGCGAAAACATAACAAGTATACAACAACGGATAAAAGACATAATTATAATTCCTTTTGCTAAGTGGACTAAAAATTCAATAAATTACTTACTCTTTACTGGAAACATAAAGCGCAACATCGGTCCAACACTCGGGTCCCACGTTTCACCGCTATGCCCAGCATCTGGCACGACTAAAACCTCGACATCCTGTTTGGGAATACCCTTAAACAAAAATATTTGCTTAAAAAGGTCC
>CBDUFM010000328.1:0-4366 GCA_965366325.1 uncultured bacterium | reverse complement strand
GCAGAGCGAAAAAAACTGGCCACATATTTCATGGAATTCCTTGCCAGTAATGCCTATAGCCAAACCATTATTGATAGTGCGGATGCCCTGCCACCCAACCCTATCTTTACGGAAACGGAAGCTTTTAAGAATCCTGAATCCTACCCAAATGAACATGGACTCCACGAAAAATTCACCAATACCATGCACAGCACTGGGCTCTTCATTACCAGCAGCCCATTTTTAACTTCTGCCTATATTCTTGGTGAGCTGAGAAAAACCGAAAGTGCCTCAACCACAGAATCTGGCATTTACACGATTACGGAACTTGCTGACAATCTTCACCAAGGCATTCAGAATCGAATTGCGCTCAATTTACGTGAAAATGTTGAGCTGGTAGAATCTTTTGAAAAAGCCCGTGCTGATCAGCATGAAATCAATAGGCTCAAAGCAGCCCATAAAAAAATACCACGATCATTAATTAAGAACCCCTATTACCTCCGTTATTACGAAGCCAAAGGGATGTTGGAGTAAGCAATGGCCTGGACTAAAAAACAGTGGAAGAATACCGGTCTAGCAGCGTTGTATTTGTCACCAAATATCATTGGCTTCCTGGTCTTTACGCTCTTTCCGCTAATTTTCAGCTTGGTCATGGCGTTTACCAACTGGGACCTCAAACAACACAACATGTTTAAGGATAAAGGTGTTGAATTTATTGGATTTGAGAACTTTCGCGTCCTCTTTACAGAAAACAACTTTATAGATTATCTCAACAACACCCTGATTATGATGATTGGCATTCCCTTTGGCATGGCGGGATCATTATGCGCGGCCCTCCTCCTCAGCGCACAGTTAAAGGGGCGCACGGCGGGTGACGCAAAGAGCATCTTTCTCGTTGCTGGTGTTACCACCGTTCTCATGCTTGTCGGCACCAGCGTGCTCATGTTGAGTGGGATGATGCAAACCGCCATCATCATGGTCGTCGTGAGCTTATTAGGCATGCTGTATTTAGGCGGCTCGCTGACCGGATCCACCATCTATCGTACGGTATTCTACTTGCCAAGCTTCACCTCCGGCGTCGCCATTTTCCTCCTATGGAAAAAAATCTATAATCCCAAAAATGGTCCCTTAAACAATGCACTGCGCGAGCCGCTCGACACACTTGGCAGCATGGTCACCACATTACCAAGTGGCCTTGTGCAATCGGGCATGGTCATCGGCTATATTGCAGTAACTGTTTTACACTTTTTTGGATTCCGCTACCTGCGACGCTCATGGAATGACGGTGGCACGGGTGTCACCGGCTGCATCCTTGGCGCTGCCTTTCTGATGATCGCTCCACTCTGTGCTTACGCTTGGATACCAAGTACACATGAATTCGGGATCGTCTTAGTCAACGACTTCACCTTTTACAGCACCTTTATTGTTGTCTGCGGCAGTGGCATCATGCTCTATCAGTTAATCCGCGACATGATCAAAGGCAGAGATTTCACATGTAAATCAGATTACGGTCTCGGCACAGCCTTAATGGTCTGCGCAGGTCTGATGCTGATACAAATAAGCATCATTGGGATTTCCATCTGGCTATACTTTTTACCAAGCATTTCCGCAGCTGGCCTTGAACCACCCAACTGGCTAACCAATTACCACTGGGCCAAACCATCGCTCATTATGATGGGTCTGTGGAGCTCCATTGGCAGCAACAGCATGCTCCTCTACTTAGCAGGGTTAAGCAGCATTCCGCCATCGCTGTACGAGGCGGCAGACATTGACGGTGCGAAAGGCATTAAACGTTTCTGGCATATCACCTGGCCACAACTTGCTCCGGTGACCTTTTTCATTTTTGTCATGGCCATTATCGGTGGATTGCAGGGCGGCTTTGAAATGGCGCGCACCATGACACAAGGCGGACCAGCAGGTTCGACAACCACCTTAGCCTATTATATTTATTCTGAAGGCTTTGAGACCGGTCGACTCGGATTTGCCTCAGCGGTTGCGTGGGCCATGTTTGTGCTGGTCTTTGCCATCACTATGTTTAACTGGAAATTCGGGAGCAAGTATACCAATGACTGATAATGTGATTCCTGAAATAAATGATGACAGCAAAGTTGATCGCGCCCGCGTCATCCGTGCAAGTATCGTTCACATCACGCTTGCGGTTGTCGGCATTACACTGGCTATTCCCTTTGTCTGGATGGTCCTTACCAGCCTTAAAGACATTAGTGAAGTAGATGGCGACAGCTGGATTCCGGAAAACTTCCTCTGGTCAAATTATCTCTCTGTATTTGAAGCGATTACCTTTGGCCGATTTTATTGGAACTCCATTTTTATTACCTGTTGGATTACCCTGATCACGGTACTCAGCAGTGCCATGGCAGCATTCGCCTTTTCACGCATCTCTTGGCCTGGTCGCGATAAATTATTCGTCCTCTATCTAGGCACCATGATGCTGCCCGGACTCGCGATGATGATCCCCAATTATCAAATCATGATTGAACTCGGACTGGTTGACACCTACCTTGGCTTAATCATTGGCTCTTCTTTTGCCCCCTTCGGCACCTTCCTCTTACGCCAATTTATGATGACCATACCCAAAAGCCTCGATGAAGCAGCTGAAATGGATGGCGCCAGCAAATGGGAGGTCTTCTGGAATGTCATCATGCCCCTCTCGCGACCCGGCTTAATTACCCTCACGATCTTTACCTTTATAGGTGCTTACCAAAGTTTCTTCTGGCCACTGGTCATGATACGCAGCTTTGACCTGTACACCCTGCCCATCGGCCTGCTTTACTTTGACTCAACACAGGGCAACACCACACATTTATTAATGGCTGCAGTAACCATGAGTGTTATTCCAATGATCATCATTTTCATCGTGCTACAAAAACACCTCGTCAAAGGCATTCAACTTGGCGGCGTAAAAGGATAAATTATGGCTGACGTTACTCTTTCAAATATTTACAAAACGTATACTGGTGATGTTACTGCGGTAAAAGATGTCAGCCTGCACATCAAAGACCAAGAATTCATAGTTCTGGTTGGACCATCTGGCTGCGGTAAATCTACGACTCTACGCATGATTGCGGGACTCGAAGACATCAGTAAAGGTACGCTTAAAATCGGCGAAAAAGTGGTTAACGATATCGCACCGGCACACCGCGATATTGCCATGGTATTCCAAGACTACGCCCTCTATCCACATATGTCTGTGTATGAGAACATGGCCTTCAGCCTCAAGCTGCGCAAATTTTCTAAAACCGAAATAGACAAACGCGTGCGCGAAGCAGCGCGCATGCTCGAATTAACCGATTACTTAGAGCGCAAACCAAAGGCGCTCTCTGGCGGCCAACGCCAACGCGTAGCCATGGGTCGCGCCGTCGTGCGTGAGCCATCGGTCTTTCTCTTCGATGAACCGCTCTCAAATCTAGACGCAAAAATGCGCGTCTCGATGCGCGCCGAATTATCAGAATTACATCAGCGCATCAAAACCACCATGATCTACGTCACCCATGACCAAATCGAAGCCATGACCCTTGGTGATCGCATCGTGGTCATGAAAGACGGCATCGTTCAACAATGTGCCGAGCCCCTAGACGTCTACGCCTACCCTGCCAACGAATTTGTTGCCAGTTTTATCGGCACCCCACCGATGAATATGTTCCACGGCAAGATTGAAAAATCGACCAACGGCTACAGCTTCACAGGCGAGACATTTGCCTTCGATCTACCAACGCGCATGGATAAACGACTCACCGATTACGTCAACAAAGACGTCATCTTCGGCATTCGTCCCGAAGACATGAAAATCGACGGCCAACAAGAAGCTCAGCAAACACAATCGCTAACGGCACAGATGCACATGAAAGAAACCCTCGGCAACGAACTCATCACCCACCTCAGCAGTGGAGCATCAAAATTTCTTTGCCGTGTCGACAGCCATGACCGACCGAATCTAGAAGGTGATTTAAAAATCTACCCTATTTTAGAGCGCTCTCACGTCTTCTGTAAAGAAAGCGGCTTAAATCTCACCCTGCCTGAGCATATGCTAGCGCAAAAAAACTAAAGACATTTACCTCAATCCCAATGCTTAAACCCCTCATTAAAAACAATGAGGGGTTTCTTGCATTTACTCAGCGGCAGATAGATGCTCAACGCGCCATTGCACAAATAAATCGCGCGTAGCAGACCATGTTTTTTCATACAAAGGCAGCCCCTGAAATTTTCTATAATATTCGACGGCTAACGTCTTGTCACCATAGAGGTCTTCGCGCAGTGCACTAAAGAAGTTGAAATCACATTCAACACGGGCCCGCGTTGGCTGATTCATAAATTCATCTTTTTCGATGTGATTCAGCACAAGTCCAACACAGTGCCACAGCCGCATGCC
>CBDUFM010000327.1:0-4367 GCA_965366325.1 uncultured bacterium | reverse complement strand
AGCGCACAGCAGTAGATGCCTGCGTCGATAAGCGATTACAGAATTGGACGCTTGACCGTTTAGCGATTATGGATCGTGCGGTTTTGCGTTTAGGTTGCTATGAATTACTCTATTGCACGTCAGTGCCACCGCGCGTGGTCATTAATGAGTATATTGATTTAGCTAAGGAATATGGCTCAGAGGATAAAACCGCTAAATTAGTGAATGGTGTGTTGGATAATATCGCGCGCGAGCATCGTCCAAATGAAGTCAAACCCAAAAAGTGATGTGTATTGGATGCAGCGCACGCTGCGTCTGGCTACACGTGGGCTTGGCTTAAGTAGCCCCAACCCATCAGTTGCGGCTCTCCTCGTAAAAAATAATCAGTGCATAGGTCAGGGCGTGCACACCCAGTGCGGTGGCGACCATGGAGAGATTTGCGCGCTCAAAGATGCACATGCGCGTGGTCATGATCCTCGCGGTGCTGCCATGTATATTAGTTTAGCACCGTGTACGACGCAGGGGAGAACCCCAGCCTGTGTAGATGCGCTCATTCAGGCAGCTGTTAGCGAAGTGCATGTCGCATTGGAAGACCCACATCAGGGCGATGCCGAAGAGCGATTACAAGCTGCCGGCATAAGCTATACTAGCGGCTGCTGCAGAGCACTTGCTGCGCACATTCACGGCGGCTTTTTGAGGCGCATGCACAGTGGCTTGCCACGCATTACTGGTAAATGGGCTATGACCCTTGATGGCTACGTTGCCTGTGCTTCTGGGCATAGCCAATGGATTTCAAATAAAATTGCGCTGGGCTTAAGTCGTCGCCGTCGTCAGGTCTATGATGCGATTCTAGTAGGTTCTGGGACCATGCTTGCGGATGACCCTGCTTTATTGGCGCGTTCCATGCACGGGCGTACGCCACGGCGTGTCATTTTAGCAGGTTCGCTGATTCCAGATTTTTCAAAAAAGCGTATTTTAAAGGCTCTTGATCGTGCGCCGATTATCTGCTTCCATGCAGATACTGACGCGCAGCGTCAACAGGCGGCAGCAGCATTAGGTGTGCAATTATGTGCCTACAACGCAGAAGCAGGAATACGATCTGTATTTACTCGCTTAGCAGATATGGGCTGTAATGATGTGTTGGTTGAGGGTGGGGCGAAGATTCATCAACAGCTCTTACAAGAAAAGTTGTATGATCGCTTAGAGATTTATCTCGGTAACCGAAGCATTGCTGGTGGCTATAGTGTGGCTGGTGATCACGGCGCTGAGCGCATCGCTTTGGGAACAGAATGGCGCTTAGAGCAGGATCCCTTACGCCTCGGTGCATGTATTTGCCTGCGTTACGCTCAAAAACGCTGAGTTAGGCTTGAGCTGGGGCTCGATGAATCTATAAATAAACCTATGCCTGTCACATTCATTGGTGATGTACATGGTCAAATGGCCGCGTTGGAGGAATTGATACCGCAGTGTGAAGGCGAAATCATTTTCATGGGTGATTTAATCGATCGTGGACCACATTCACGTGAGGTTGTTCAACGGGTGCGTGACCTTTGCCTCGTCGGTCGTGCTTCCTGTCTGTTGGGCAATCATGAGTTTGCCTTGGTATCATCACTGGGATTACCTGAACGTGGGGTCCAAGCTAAGCCGCAGTTTTTTGCAGCCTGGTGCCAAGTCTATGGCGGCTACAATACGCTCTTGTCCTATGGTGTGGACGAAATCAATATTGATGATCTGCGTGAGATGATGCGAACGGAGCTTGAGTGGATGTATGCGCTGCCGTGGTATCTACGACGCAGCGTAGATGGGCAGGAATTTATAGCCGTTCATGCGGGATTGAATGACCGTGATCCCTTGGCTCAGCAACTTGCCAGCCTAGATGATTGTGATGGATGGTGGCATACGGACGAGCAATTACCCCCAAGTATTTATGAACATAAGCGTGCAGCTGAAAACCCCCCTGATCTATCGCCTGATCTCTGCATCGTCTCAGGACATACGGTGCAGCCTGAGGTGTTCATCGATCGCAATCGTGTGCTATGCGACACCAGCGGGGGACGTTCTGGACGTCGTCTGAGTGGCGTAATCTGGCCTGAGGGGCGGGTAATCTCGGCAAAAACCGCTGACGACTGATTTGCGTATAAATCTGCTGCATGCACCTGTATTTGATTGATATACAGGGCACAATGCCTTGTAATCCTTGTTGTGTGCTTGCATTCGCTGCCTAACCTGCGCCGTCCACAATTCAGTAATCGTTCGTCCATTTTTCAGGTCTAAGAAGGATACACCCTATGAGTGAAGCAGCGGCAAGCAGCGAAGAAGTAAAAACCTATCCAGTGCTCGACCGTGTTCGCGAAGGCGCACACATCACGAGTTTTGAGCAATATCAAGAGATGTACGATCAAAGTGTCAATGACCCTGACGCGTTTTGGGGCCAAAAGGCAACAGAGTTTTTGGATTGGGCAACGCCGTTTGAATCTGTGAATACCAGTGATCTTGAGTCGGGTACAATAGAGTGGTTTAAGGGCGGTCAGTTAAATGTGGCTTATAACTGCATCGATCGCCATCTAGAAAAGCGCGCTGATCAGACTGCTATTCTTTGGGAAGCTGATGAGCCGGGTGTTAATCGTGAGATTAGCTACCGTGAATTGCACGAGTCTGTTTGTCGAATGGCCAATGTGCTAAAGGAAAATGGTGTTAAAAAAGGTGACCGTGTTGCCATTTATATGCCAATGATTCCAGAGTCTGCGTTTGCCATGCTTGCCTGTGCACGTATTGGTGCGATTCATAGTGTGGTCTTTGCTGGTTTTAGCGCTGAGGCATTGCGCGATCGCATTAACGATTCGGAAGCAGTCGCGGTTATGACTGCCGATGAAGGATTGCGTGGCACTAAAAAGATTCCCTTAAAGACAACTGTTGATGCAGCTGTGGCAGAATGCCCAAGTATTAAAAAGGTATTCATGCATAAGCATACAGGCGGAGCGGTCGCATTTAATGATAGCATGGACCTGTGGTTGAACGATGCCTGCGCGGCAGCTTCGACTGATTGTCCTTGTGAAGACATGGATAGTGAAGACTTTTTGTTCACGCTCTACACCTCGGGTAGCACGGGCAAGCCAAAGGGTTTAGCTCATAGCACTGGTGGTTATTTATTGTGGGCGGCAGCAACACATAAATATGTATTTGATTACCGTGAAGGCGATATTTACGCCTGTGTCGCAGATATTGGCTGGGTAACCGGACACTCCTATGTGGTCTATGGTCCATTATGTAATGGCGCAACCACGGTCATGTTTGAAGGTATTCCAACCTATCCAGATTGTGGTCGTTACTGGGATATGGTCGAGCGTTTAAAAATTAATTCTTTTTACACGGCTCCAACCGCGATTCGTGCGATTGCCCGTGAAAGTGATGACTTAGTTACGAAATACGACCGCAGTTCTTTGCGCGTTTTGGGTACCGTTGGTGAGCCAATTAATCCTGAAGCATGGCGTTGGTACTACGAACTGGTTGGCGATTCACGTTGCACCATTGTAGACACCTGGTGGCAAACCGAAACCGGTGGTCACATGATTACACCAATTCCTGGTGCAACCGCATTAAAACCGGGTTCAGCAACATTCCCATTCTTTGGCGTGCAAACAGTTGTATTGGATGACAAAGGCAACGAACTAGAGGGTAACGGTGTAAGCGGTCTCTTGGCTGTTAAGGCCTCGTGGCCAGGTATGGCGCGAACTATTTATGGTGATCACGAACGTTACATGCAAACGTACCTCAGCCCATACAAAGGCTACTATTTTACTGGTGACGGCTGTCGTCGTGACGAAGATGGTTACTACTGGATAACCGGTCGCGTTGATGATGTGATCAACGTATCTGGTCACCGTATGGGAACTGCAGAAGTTGAAAGTGCTTTAGTAGAACATGAAGCCTGTGCTGAAGCGGCTGTTGTTGGTTTCCCGCACGATATCAAAGGTCAGGGTATTTTTGCCTACGTTATCCTCAACGAAGGCTTTGAAGACAGTGATGCCTTGGTTAAAGAATTAAAAGGCAAAGTCCGTGAAATTATCGGTCCAATCGCAACACCAGATGTTATCATTATTACCCCAGGCCTTCCTAAGACGCGCTCTGGAAAAATTATGCGTCGTATCTTGCGTAAGATTGCATCCAAAGAAACCGATAGTCTTGGCGATATTTCAACACTCGCTGACCCGTCAGTGGTTGAATCATTAATCGCTAAATGGCATTAGAATAGGCGACACGTCGCTCGCCTAGTTGGCAGGGAAAGCCCGCATCCTAACGATGGGGGCTTTTTCGTGTCCACATGCGGGTGAACCATAAGCGTCTGCTAGCGTTTATGAGTAGACGCAGCGCTCTGTCGTGTCAGCACG
>CBDUFM010000326.1:0-4370 GCA_965366325.1 uncultured bacterium | reverse complement strand
TGACGCTTTGACAGAGGCTTTCCCAATTACGACCTGGTGTGTAGTGGTGGTGGAGTGAACCCGCTACGGCGTCTACCCAATTTGCGCCACGGTGTAAGCGAAAGGCATCGAGATTGGCACGATCCTGCTGAATCTCGGCATCATCATTGGACAGTTGTTGTACGGATTGCCAGCACAATAAGAGGTCGCGTGGAATGTCGTCACGTAAGCGGTAACGATGACTGGCGCCTTCGCTCACTGCGTGGATCAGCATAGCGTTTTTCATTTTTGCGAGGTGGCCGCTGACAGAGCTTTGCCCCAGTTTGAGGAGCTCTTGTAATTCTGCGACCGTTAGGGGTTCTTGATCGAGTAAATGCAAAATGCGAATACGCGTTTCATCCGCTAAAAGTCGTAACCGTTCGCCAATGCTATCCATGCATTATCTTTTGTGGCGATTGCGCATTATACAAGGCCGCATCTGCATTGTTCGGACAAAGAGTGTTGGTTGCTATTTCACACGTTGAAAGCGTGCGGTGCCGTGTTTTTCGAGATGCTGAATGGCGGCGAAAGTCGCGCCTATGGCCGCTGCATCATCAGGGCCAATGCAACCATGGCCGCCAGCGCGTTGATGTAAAACACGCACCGCGGTTAAGCCGCGTGTCCACGATTGGTGACTGTTGGTGATGGTGCGGGCAAGGAGGTCGTTAATTTCCAGCCAAAAACTGGCTGGATCCATGGCTTCAATACGCGCAGCTCGGCGAGCTGCGGTCATATCACCGGTGTCGACTGCTTGCTGTAGGGTCATCGATCCGCTAGAGCCTGGCTGCAGGCGGGCAATGTTGCCGGCGTTACGGCACCACCAGATTTGATGAACTAATTGGCTGAGCAGGGTAGCGAGTAGATCTGGGCGGGCGTAGTTGCACATGCGGTGGAGGGCTAAAATGCCCGCGAGACCCTGCAAGACATAGGCCTTGCTGTCAAATTTATAGAGGAGGACATGGACCGTGAGTGCGCCAATGATGCGTGTTAAAGTTGGCAGATCCATGTTGGTGCCGAGATAAGAGGCTAGGACGTAGTAGGCGCCCTGAGCAGTTTCTTCTTCGAGCATGCCTTGAATACCGGCAGCCTTGGGGCTGGTTTCATGTGCTGCTGTTGGTTGCGCGGTTTGCCATGAGCACAGCGTTTCGCTGCTGAGGAAGCTGTCCTCAGGGGCGCGTCGCTGACGCAGGCTCGCGTACCAGCGTTGTACCAAAGCAGGGCGTTCTGCGTTGCTGGCATGCGGCCATAATTCAGCAAGTGCTGAAAATGTGCCGATTTGACGCCCCGTATGCTGTGGGTTTTTGATTATGTGTGGCAGGAGGCTATTCGCTAAATCATTTTGATTATCAGGAATGCTATCGAGCGTTAGTGTTTCTGGACTGCCGTTAATCTGGTCGGGAGTCAACTGCCGTGCTGCTTCGATGGCTTGTTGAATGGTCTCTTCTTTGAGGCCAGGAATTTCAATCAGCTGGGCAGCGTCGACAAGTGCGAGACAGCGAATATCGAAGCCATCGCCTTCTAGAATGAGCGGAATTATTTGACGTGCTTTTCCATGATTCATTGAATGGAGTCTAGCATGCTGCTTAGCTTCGCAAGGAAATGTAGCTGGCCGAGCGTCTAGCAGGACGCCTATAAAACGAGACGTCTAGTATTAACGCTGGGTGCCGGGCGGCGTCCATGGTAGGCGTGGAGGTTGAGCCTGATCGGTGCGCGTGCATTTTAAATAGCCGATATCACAGCCTTCACGCTTTTTGTGGATTTCGAAAATGGTTGGAAAGCGCGTCGGAATATTAATACGGTAGCCAGCTGGGGCGTAGTCGTTGTGCAAAATTCCTGGCAGTGTGCTGAGATTAGACAGGACCTGAAAGCAGTAATTCAGGGTGTCGGTGGCTATGATCAGTTGGCCGCCACGTTCGAGTCCATAAATAAGATCGAGTAGAAAGCTGCGATTCATTAAACGTCGGCGACGATGTTTTGCTTTTGGCCATGGATCTGAGAAGAGGACATAGGCACGCTTGAGGCAGGCTTGTGGCAGGCGATTGCGGACAAAGGCGTGGGCTTCACCGTGATACAGGCGCACATTCTGTGCATCGAGTTTATTGCTTTTATGTGCCGTTTTGGTGACACGTAGGGCCTGCATTTCAATGCCAATGAAATCTTCGTCGGGATGCGATGCTGCCATTTCGCTGAGAAAGGTGCCGTGACCAAAGCCAACTTCTAAACGTGTTGGCGCTTGGCGCCCAAATAAAGTTTCGAAGTCGAGGACATCGCCATCAATGTCTTCTATCAAATTCGTCTGAGCGCTACTGCGTTCACGATATCGTTGCATGCCTTTGCTGACCATGGTGGGGATGCTGGCAGCGACCCAGCAGAGTAAAGAGGAAATATGTATAGTAAAACCCGCTGCTCAGTGCTGAACAGCGGGTCCTTGGACCTGTATGGAATGACGGATTAGCAAGTGCGTCTAGAGATCGTCGATGGATTCGACTTCCTGCTTTTCTTCTAGCTTGCGCATTTCTTCTTCGCGTTTCTCTGCAGCTTCACGCCAAGCACGACGGCGCTGCTGTTGGCGTTGTCTAAACACGGCAGCACCTGGGCCAAGGAGTAGTGGGCCAGAGCCAGTGAGGCTGAATATTTCATAGCTGTAATCACGGTTTTCTTGTTTGCCAACTATATAGCCCGGTTCAGCGAGGTTTTGTAATTGTTGAAGAATGCGTATGAGCGTATTGACATTTTCTAATTCCTCGCCCTTGGCCGTAAACAGGAGAATGCCGAGGAGACTGCGGGCAATTTTTACAATTTGTTGGGTGTCCATGCCACCAACAAGAAAGGCGCCGTCCAAGCCTTTGCCGATTGCTGCCTGTCCACTGGGGCTTTGATCCCACCCACCGCTTTGATTGTTGAGCCATTTTTTAGTAAAGACAATGTC
The DNA here is from genome assembly GCA_965366325.1 of uncultured bacterium. GTDB lineage: Bacteria > Planctomycetota > UBA11346 > UBA11346 > UBA11346 > JANQLF01. Next base: position 1,423 of record CBDUFM010000326.1, on the reverse strand, counting down.
CGTACTGATCATCCAGTAATCTTCACTGAGCGACAATTGAATCGGTGGGATGCCAGCTTGGATATTGATGCTTTCAATGGAACCCTGTGGTGGGCGCATAATATTAAAGCGAGCCAGTAGTAATGCTTCGATGACGGCATCGAGACTTGGGCTGCGTGGGACACCAATTGATAAGGCTGGATAAGGTGCGGAAGGGGTCACACAAAAGAAGAATGTCCCATCAATACCGGCGCAAATAGAACTCAGGTCGCTATCGATACCCATGAGATTTAATAAATTATTTACTTCTTGAATAATTTCATCAGCGCTTTTGTTGGGGTCTTGTTTCGCTACAATGTCAAGAATGTTTCGCAGCTGTTCTTTCCATAAATCGGAACCATTGATGCCAAAGGCTCCGGCAAGGAGTGCATGGGCTGGTAGGCGTTTGAGTAGATCGGGATCAACCGCTTTAAGTCCAGATTTTTCTGGGCCGATATAAAATATTTCTTCTAGGAGACCAGCTTCTTTAATGGTTACCGAATGGGTGAGTTGGTCGAATTGTGCTAGGACTGCTTGAATATCTTGTTTAGGAATGCGCGGTTCTTGTGGTGATTTGGCATAGGCCATGTCTAGCATGGCATCAAAGAACGTGGTGGCAGCAAAGTTAAACTCTAAGTCGCTTTGAATATCGGTCGGTTTTTTCGGTACTGAGATGTTTTCAGGATCAGAAAAGACGATTGTGTTTGCAAAGCGGCTGAGGACAGCGTTACCGTCATCTGAAATAAATGCTTCGTCCGCACCTGCGATATCGTTCACATCAAGCATGGCAGCATTGTCTAGCAACGGTAAGCGCATGAGCTCCGCGGCGGCTTCGTCATTAAAAGTGACATAGGCTTGGAATGCACTCATCTCTGGTGCGTTGCTGTCGATGGCGAATAAGCGTGCGCCGCCGTTGCGTATTTGTGAAAGGACTAATTCAAGGTCAATGCCATCACGATTTTTAATCTCTGTTAATTTGTTGCGAGCCTCGCTGTCAAATAGTTCCTTGAAGCGTTGGTTACTGGGATCATTCCATAGCCTGCCATAAATACTGTCGGAGAAACGTTGTTTTAAGCGGCCGATATCTGGTACAATGACTTCGATGACGGGTTGGCTGTCGGCTTCGGTGCTTTGCTCTTCAGCGTAGGCGGCGTTAAATGGAATGAGTAGGCTGGCGCTGCTAATGCTTATTGCGCTGAGGATGCTGCGGAAATGCATGTGCGTGACTCCAAATGTTGTTCGTTGTTCGTTGTTCTTCGACAAAAGATATTTAATCTAACAAAGCACTAACCCATAGACACATAATGTTCACTGAGGTTACTGTGTATTTTCTATGTACGGATGCGACAGGCACAATACAGGCTGCAGATGCAGGTATAGCTCATTAACGTGCGTAGAAAAAGAC
>CBDUFM010000325.1:0-4372 GCA_965366325.1 uncultured bacterium | reverse complement strand
CTGCGTCTTAATTAAATGCTTTAAGCTTCGATACGATTTTCTGCCTGTTTTAGATGATGGCAGTACGTCTTCAATCAACATCGCTACTCCTCTTAGGTGTTATTCATGCATAAACCACGGTCTGCACAGAGCTCAATCACTTAGACGAATGTACGGCTGTGACCGGACAACATCCATTGTTCCGCTTTTAAAGAAACGTTCCATTTAAGAATAGGAATACGCATTTTATAAGCAAATAAATTGTTTGATTGTTCTATACGGTAGATAAGTGTTCTATTTTTATGCTATCTGTACTGGTTTTTATGGAATATTACTCTACAGCATATCGCGCTACCTAGCGCAGACGTAACACCCATTCTCTAGCAACGGCAACAACTTAAGGTCCTACTCCGTAAGATGTTGTACTTGCACTCTGTGCCGCGCCTTCCGCAGGCAACAAATCCATAAATACTGTGTCCCTACCGTTGCTTACGCGCACTATCGCATGATATCGATCACCAGCCTCGTCCTTGAAATCATACAGCAGCAAAGGCTCATCAATGGTTACTTGGTAGGCTTCAGCAAGATTAACCCGTAAGATGCTCCGTGCCTGCTCCTTATTTGATCGATAGCACTGCAGTCCACCAGCACCGCCATCCTTCGGCCAATAAGGAAACCCACTCCAGTAGCCTCCACTGCTTTCGTGTGGCTTATCATTTTTAAATACATGAACAAAAACACTGGTATGCGATGTCGCTCGATAGGAATAGAGCAGGCTGCACTGGTCACCATTAAGCGAATGCGAAGAGGTCGAAAGACTAGTTATAGTAAATTCACAATAATCACCAGTAATACATTTCGGCCAAATCAATACTGCTAACAAGGCAGAAAAGAATATTACATTAACACTAATCAATATATGTTTTTTCATATTATTTACCTAATCTATAACCGTATCATGCATAACCAAATATTTGATAGACAAGCCTAGAGAACCACGAACGCGGCGCGTCCGGCGTGATCGCCGAGCGAGCCAAAGCAGCGAGATCATAATTATAAACATCTCGCAAAGCCGACTCGCCCTGATCATCCACACAAGAACTTTGTATGAATTGCGAAAAGCGCACACGGTCACGCAGCAAACAGGCTACCATTAATTGACTCAATTTATACAAGTACTCGCCATGCATGGGATCTTTGAAATCATTTGCTCTCAGCACCGCAACAGGATCATGCTCAGAAAAATACGCTTTAATCTCCGTATAGGCATCATAGCTAGCAAACGGATGCATGCGATGACCAAGAGCACACTCGACACTCATGGCCAGGCCTTCTTCAAGCCACAATGGTGTTGGCAAGCGGTCTAACGCCGCGTGAATTAATTCATGCGCCAAAGCACCATCTAGCGTATCAACAGCACTGTATGGTATCAAAAAATGACTCAGCTGGCCAGGGCCAGATATCCACACCCCGCCAGGAATCATCGACACAGACCCCGCTGGCATCACATTGCTATAATAGGCCATAAATATGTCACGATCTTCAAATAATAATAACGGCCATTGCCCATGTGGCGGTCTAAAATCGATATCTGGAAATAAGTCAGCTACACGCACGAGTGCATGATCAGCTAAGCAAAGGACATCACTAACAGCCTCAGTGCGCAGATCACTCAGCATCGTAAAATTATCACTCACATGGACGCGGACATCTGCATACTCAGCTAAGCTGGCACGCAGTCTCTCCATCCACCGCTCAAGATCTATCGCATCCACGACCAACAATCTATGCTGGCCCTCTTATTAGAAAGTCTCAGTCCTTAAACAATACATGTATGCAGATTGGTAAATCACAAGCTGCGCTTGATTAGTCTAAACTGATCACCGTTCCGGTTCGCGCTGATTCACAAATTGCGAGTTCAACCTCTAGAACATGGCGGCAATCCTGCAACGGCACTGTCTGCAATTCATAATTACGCCCATGCGTTTCACCAGTAACGGCTGCGTAAAATGCCATCATTGAATCATCACCCCAGCCCTCGGGAGTAAAATAGGTCGAATGACCGCCGTGACCATAATCATTTTCGTCCAATTGATTTCGATAGATCAATGCTGAACCGTCTCGGTAGGCAGCTGCCTTTGAGCCGATTAAACTAAAGAAATGATCACTCTGTGGGGCTAGACCATCAGATAATTCAGCAATCCCACCGGACTCAAAAGTCAACACGGCAGCAATTGATTCCTCTGATGGACAGGCTGGATCTGATTTAACCGTCTGAGCGTAAACCTTACTCACGCGTTGATTGAATAACTGGATAGCATAATCAACTTGATGGCACATATGATGCATAATCCAGCCGCCAGACAGCTCGGGATGTAAAACTGCTTTATGCGCGTTACCAAGTGCGTAAAGCCCCACGCCACGACATGAACGCGAAATAAAATGCATCGGCTCACCAAATGCGCCCGCTCGCACCATTTCAGTTGTCTTGCGCGCAATGCCACCAAAACGCATCGACATATTACAATGACTCACAATGCCGGCATCTTGTACAGCAGCTATCACCGCATCACAATCTTCCAAATTTAAAACCAACGGCTTCTCAGCCCACAGAGACTTTTTTGCCGCACAGACTTTAAGAATATGCTCTTTGTGTAAGGCATTCGGACTCGCCACAATCACCGCTTGAACAGCATCGGATTGAATCAGCTCATCAATATCACGACAGGCTGTAAACCCATTGCCTTCAATCTTATCTGCCTCAGCATCTGTATGTGCATAAATGAGTGCAACATCCATACGACTCGTATTCAAAGCCACACGCGCTAAATTTTGTCCGTACGGCCCATAGCCGATTAATCCAATTGGTAAACGCTTCATATTTTTAATCCTCTTCTTCTACGGCACTAAAGATCTGACTGTTGCACGATCTACCTGCTACCAGCCCTTATCTTGACCAATATGTTTATTATAAGCTAATTGCATGCGTGCCTGGGTTGCCAGCACACGCTCCTCAATATCCACAGGGTTCCAGTGTGTAAACATCATGCGCCGCATCTGTTCACAGCGTTCAGCATGCATCGCCTGACTAGAAAGATTACATAATTCATCTGGATCATCCTGTAAATTGTACAGGCGGCAGTCTCCGGTGTGGTTATGGACATATTTCCACTTCCCACAACGAATGAAAGCACGCGGATGATTCCATCCCTCGCCCTCAAATTCGCCAAATACACATTCCCCAGCAAAATCTTCTACGCGACCATCCAACAAGGGTTTTAAACTATGTCCGCGCAAGGTTAAAGGCTCTGGCAATGTCGTGCCAGCGATATCCAAAAACGTTGGGTACAGATCTAGCAAAGATACAGGAGTTTCGATCACAGATCCGGCTGTCGTTAACCCAGGCCAGCGAATCAGCAAAGGAATGCGCACCGAATCTTCAAGTAATGAGACTTTGCTCCAGTTTCCATGTTTGCCCGCCATCTCACCGTGATCGGTAAAATAAAAGACCACCGTATTGTCCGCCAATCCATGCTCTTCAACTGACTGTAAAATTTTACCGGCAATTTCATCGAACTCCGTTATCAATGCATAATACGACTCGCGTGCGCGGCGAATAATATCTTCCGGCAGATCTTTCACGTTTCCGTAAAATTGTTGCAAGTACTGATCACAGATATCTCTATCTGCCCCCTTATAATTAACCGGCAAATCACCCTTACCTTCATATTGTTTAAAAAGATCCTCGCGTGGTCTCCACGGTGGATGCGGCAGCACAAAGCCCGAACAAATTGCCCATGGCTGCGCCTGCGGTTCGTCCGCCTTTTCCTTTAAGAGGCGCAAGGTGCCATCTAAGACCTCATAATCTTTTTGAAAAATTGGTTGACGTTCAGCACAGTCCGGTCCGGCCTCGCGTAATTCAGTCTGCATACCGTCTTGACCAGACAGATACGGCAAAGGAGCCTTCCACGAATGCGAAGCGCGCATACCCCAGGAATGAAATGAGCCGCCGTTATTACTTCCCTCTAATACCGGGCGGTTATCAAATCCATACATTTTTTGATAACCGTTAAAATGCATTTTTCCCAATAAGGACGTTTCATATCCACTTGCTGATAATGCATGTGCCCAGGTCACCGTATCCGCTGGCATAGCACAGGTGTTATTCCAAACACCGATGTCGTGACAGTATTGGCCTGACATAAACGATTGACGGCTCGGTGAACACAAGGGACTATTACAATAGGCATTGGTAAAGATAGCAGACTCAGATGCGAACTTGTCCAAATGCGGTGTACGCACAATCGGGTGACCACGGTAACCAGCCATCGCTGCATTATGCTGATCAGAAAAAATCATTAATATATTCATCTGCCGTTCACGGCAGGTCTTA
>CBDUFM010000324.1:0-4378 GCA_965366325.1 uncultured bacterium | reverse complement strand
CATCATGCGTGAAGTCTTACGCCATGACCCCAAACTTGCCGTACAATGCGAATTAGATCCCGCCGTTATTGACGTCTGCAAAGAGCACCTGCCGAATATTAGCCAAGGTGCCTTTGATGATCCGCGCTGCCGCCTGCAGGTCGGCGATGGCCGCGCCTATATTGAAAATACGCAAGACATTTTTGATGTCGTTATCATGGACATGACCGACCCCTTCGGTCCATCGACCATGCTTTACACCCAGGAATTTTTCCAAGCCATTAAAAATACACTGCGTGACGAGAACGGCTATTTTGTCATGCACTGCGAAAGTCCCATCGCTCGCCCTATCGCCTATCAGCAAATTCTCAAAACATTGAGCACTGTTTATAAATATCAGCATGTCGTTTATATTTATATTCAAATGTATTCAGTGCTCTGGTCAATTGTCATCAATAGCGACAACGAAAGCGTTCCAAACATTGACAAAGCCGACATCATCAAACGCCTGCAAGAACGCAATATTAAAGATCTGCAAGTTTACACCGCTGACACACACCATGCAATGCAAGCAGAGTACCCGTTTATTCAAAGCATTAGAAATAAAGCACAAAACGTAGCGACCATTGTCGATGCGGCTCCACAATTCCTAGACGAAGGCGCCTATGAAGCTGCCGACGTTCCACTTGAGCTTAAAGAAAAATAAACATGCACATTTTCGCTAAAGATCGCATAGATGACATTGTTGCCAAACATGGCGCGCCCGTCCTCATGCTATCGCACGATATTATTCGTGAGCAATATCGATCGCTGCAAAAGGCTTTGCCGAATGTCGATATTTACTACGCGATTAAATCACAGCCACACCCCTCGGTCATTAGCTGCCTCAGAGATCTCGGCAGTAACTTTGACGTTTGCACCAATTTAGAAGTCGATCTAGTCCGCGACCTTGGCATCGATGCCAGTCGCACCATGCACACCCATCCCGTTAAAAAAGACCAAGACATTCAATACGCAATTGATTATGGCTGTAAAATTTTTGTATTTGATACAACCGATGAATTAAAGAAATTTGTACCCTATAAAGATAAAGTAGAATTAGTCCTACGCCTGGGCTTTCGCTCCAAAGATGCAATCGTTGATTTATCTAGAAAATTTGGCGCGCAACCAGACACCGGCATTCGTCTTATCGATGCTGCACACGAATTAGGTCTACGCGTCCGTGGGATTTCCTTTCATGTCGGAAGTCAAAACTTAAACCCTTATATGTACACCGAAGCCATACAATTTTGTCGCTCCGTATTTGATACCTGTGCTAAAAAAGGCACCGAATTAGATCTCTTGGATATCGGCGGTGGCTTTCCCGTCGCTTACACCGAACGCGTACTCGATATTGAAGAATTCTGCACGCCGATTAACGACGCTCTGCAAAGCGCATTTCCAGATACACGTATAATCTGTGAGCCTGGCCGATTTATCAGTGGGCCCTCGATGCAATTGGTCGCCTCAGTCATGGGCAAAGCCTTACGCCAAGATCGTCACTGGTACTACCTAGATGATGGACTCTACGGCTCCTACTCTGGAAAAGTTTTCGATCACGCTGATTACCCGCTACATATTTACAACAATGACTCCACGGATGTTTTACCGAGCGTTGTTGCTGGCCCTACCTGTGATTCATTTGATGTCATTTATGACAACGTCCTGATTCCCGCATTGGAAGTCGGTGATCTGATTGTCAGCAGTGCCATGGGGGCCTATACCTCTGCAACAGCAACCGATTTTAATTTCTTTCCACGCACAAAAATAGTGAGCATTGATTAATACGGGCAGCTTACATCGCAATAAATATCGCCACTGAGAAAACAACAGACATAACAACAAACATAAGCCCTGACGCTGCTCAGGGCTTATGTAATTACGGCGCTAGGCGCAATTTCGTCCATCCGTCAGAACCCTGTTGCTGTTCGTAGACAATCCGATCATGCAAACGTGATGCACGCCCTTGCCAAAATTCAAAACGCTGAGCCTGCAAACGGTAGCCGCCCCAATTGGGTGGAGCCGGTACGTCCTTCTCTGCAAACTCAGCTTCCATACGTTGCCACGATTGCTCTAGGTTTTCTCGACTTGGGACTTCTTGGCTTTGCGCCGAAGCCCACGCGCTCAATTGACTGTTTCGCGGTCTGCTACGGTGATAACGTTCTACGTCCTCACGACACAGCTTCGCACAGACACCACTCACGCGGATCTGACGCTCCAATTCTGGCCAGAAAAATAATAAGCTTGCACGCGGCTCATATTGTAAATCCACTGCCTTAGCACTATCGAGGTTGGTGTAAAAATCAAAGCCATCGCCCTTAATGGCCTTCAGCAAGACGATCCGTGCCTGCGGCATCCCCTCACGGCTCACCGTGGCGAGGGTCACAGCATTGTGCAAAGGCATCTGTGCCGATTCCGCATCCGCTAACCATTGGCGACTCTGCTCGAATGGATCGGCAAGACAATCACCGACATCAAAGAGCTGCTGGCGGTAATCTTGGCGTATATCGCTGAGGTCCATGAGTGCAGATCCAATCTTGAGACAAAGGTAGGGAGCGCCCCTTATCTGCTAACTCAGAGAGAGGGCAAGTCAGCAACAAAGCCCTGTCTCGCAGTATCTGTACGACCCCCTTCTGCGCAGGCAGCTAGGCAAATTTAGATGAGTGTCACAAAGTTCTTTCATAGCAACACTTACATACACAAATCAAGATGCCTACCAGCTCCGTCGGCGATGCACCGCTTCAGCTTCCCAGCATAAGCTCAATCTGCTCGATCCCCTAGCCTCTCTCTAGCTGCCCCCGTCAAGGAACAGCATGCCAAGATACGCTCAAAAGAACTAAGCAATTACTATCACTACACAAAGAGCTACTTGCGTAAACCGCCATTCAACGGTTATAATTAAGCGTCAGGAGTTGTAGATGTTAACTGAATGCCACGACGGCAACCTAATCCTCATACCGCAAGGTGAGATAGCAAAGATACTTGATCCAACGGTTCAAGATGTCATGGGTCAGATCCGCAGTGAATCCATTCAACATGTCATTTTTGACTTGAGCCAAGCTGAACTCATCACCTCGCCTGGCTTTGGCTGGATGTTTGGCATTGCCAGAGAATGCAAACGTTTGGGCACACGCGTATCCGCTTGTGCTGCGAATGGTGTCGTTTCACGCAGCCTGAAATGGGTTAATGGAAATCTCGTTATGAATATAGTCGCAACACGAACCGATGCATTGGAACAAACCTCATGAGTGATAATGACGATTTTCTTGGCGAATATATAACTGAAGCACGTGAGCATTTAGCCAATGCCGAAGAACAGTTACTAGCCAATAGTGATGGTGATGTCGATATTGATTCCATGGATTCCTGTTTTCGTAGCCTCCATACTGTTAAAGGCGGCGCAGGCTTCTTAGATTTACAACGCATCGTCGGCGTTGCCCATGTAGCAGAGCAATTACTCGAAGAATTAAAAAACGGTAACATTAACTGTACTCCTGAGCATATAGACATGCTCCTGACCGCGGTGAGCCACCTTCACGAACTGACCGCCGATGAAAGCATCATCCAAGGTGAAGCCCTCACAGAAAAAGATAATGCTATTGTTAAGTCACTCGAGTTCATGCTCAATCCGGGTGGCGTCGCAAGTGCAGGTACAGATTCCGACACCGTAGATAATAGCGAAACGCAAGACGACGATGTTGATGTCAGCATGCTCGCTGATGAATTAAATACGCTCTGTCATCTAGAAGACGGTGATGTACCAACATTAATTCGCGTTATAGAAGCGCTCGATTCGATCAGCAAACACAGTGATTGGTGTAACGATAGCCACGACACCTTGCATAACATTCAACAACAATGTGACGATTCAATGTTTGCTGATGCCGAAGGTCAGGCCGAATGCTTCGCTAACATTCGTGACCTAGGCCAGCAATTGCGCGAAATGATCAATGCGGTTTCCAGTTCACAGCAAAGCAAACGCAGCCGCGAGCAGCTTCTTGAAACGTTAATTCAAAGCGAATCCGGTGACATTCCTGAAATCATTCGCGTCAGTAGCGAGCTCGAAGCTCACCTTAGCACATTTAATGATACCGAACAAGCATTGTTTAAACAAATACAAGAGATCTGTGATAACATCATGTTCGCCGATGAAAGTGAACAGAGCCGTGGCTTTAACACTATTCACCAACACGCTGAAGATCTCCTTAAATCTATCGCCAACGCGAGCAACAGTGAATCCTTTGTAAATCTCGCGACCGATTTCATTCCAGAAACAACTGAAGTACTCAGCGCTCTCGAAGACATTGTCATCAATAATCAACAACCGAACCAACAGCACATCGACGAATTACTACGCGGC
>CBDUFM010000323.1:0-4387 GCA_965366325.1 uncultured bacterium | reverse complement strand
AGACTGGCCCCGTTCGCATCACCAGCACAGCCACACAGATTGAACATCGCGCGCTGGATCATCAAATTCCCGAGCAGCTTATAAGCACATTGTCGGGTGAAGAGTTGTCGCTGCAGTCACTGTGCGCCGCACACAAGGCGCTGCTTATTGCCGTGTATGATGTCGATTGTCCGCTTGCCTTACGCCAAGCACCTGCACTCAAACGCCTTGAAGAGCGCTTTCTACCACAGTCCGTCGCCTTTTTACATGTCAGCATGAACGCCGATGAAGATCAGGAACGCCTACGCAGCAGTTTTTCTCAACGCGGATTACGTGGCAAGCTCGCCCAGGACAGTGGTCTTAGTTTGGCGCGCAGCCTGCACGCAAAAAGCACCTGTGAACTCTTTATTCTAGACAGCAGTCGGAGCCTGCGTTTTCACGGTGGCATTAATGATCAATATGGCATCGGCTATAGCAAAGATCACGCTAGCCAACATTTTGCACAAGACGCACTCAACGAAATCATCGCAGGGCAATTAGTCTCTGTAAAACAAAGCAGCGCACCAGGCTGCCTACTCAACATCCCTACAGTTGCTCAAGGCCAGCCAGCCGCAGCCAGTCCCGTCACTTATTACAAACACATCAGCCGCATCATGCAAAATAATTGCGTGGTCTGTCATCGCCAAAATGCTTCTGGCCCCTTCCGCTTGGATAGCTACGCCAGCGTCAAACGCAAAGCGAATAGCATCGGTTTTGTCATCGACGAAGGCATTATGCCACCGTGGTTCGCTTCCGAGCAACATGGTGGACCATGGAAAAATGCGCGCCGTCTCAGCGAACAGGACAAGCACTTCATTCAAACATGGATTAACAGCGACATGCCCGCAGGCGATCCCAAAGACGCTCCCGTCGCCCTCAGCTGGCCACAGGATTGGCAAATTGGCAAACCCGATTACATCGTCAGCTATCCAGAAAAAATTGACGTACCGGCCGAAGGCGCTATTCCCTATAAATACGCATACGTTAAAACCAATCTTAAACAGGATAAATGGGTAACCGCGATTGAAGTTCGCAGCCACGCTAAGGCTCAATTACATCACGTCCTCACCTTTCAAGAGGAACCCCGCCGTGAAGGCGAAAGCGATGAAGAATTAAAACAACGTCGTGAAAGTGGACTGCGAACAAATTTTAGCGCTGCAGTCCCCGGTCGTTTTCATGTGCACTATCCAAGCGATACTGCAAAATTGCTCAAGGCCGGTTCATGGATTAAATTCCAATTGCATTACACCGCTAATGGCTCTGCAGCCAGCGACCACATCAGCGTTGGGTTTCGCTTTGCCGAACACAAACCAAAACACCGCCTTCACACGCGCTCTGCCTTTCAAACAAAATTCGTCATCCCCCCATTTGCTAAACATGTTAAACACAGCGCCAGTTATGAGGTTCAACAAGATCTATTCATTAGCAGCCTCAACCCGCACGCCCATTTGCGCAGCCAGGCCTTTCGTTACGAAATTACCAACCCACAGGGCAAGACCGACATTATTTTAGATATTCCACGCTATGATTTTAATTGGCAAACAGACTACGATTACCTCAAGCCCCTATTCGTTGCCAAGGGAAGCCGCATCACCTGTACCTGCTGGTACGACAATTCTGCCGATAACCCCGCCAACCCAGATCCCAGTCTCGAAGTAAAATTTGGACAACAAACTTGGGACGAAATGCTGATTGGTTACTTTGATTGCTACACAGCAGACGGTAGCCCGATGATCGATCCTGTTGGCCTCAAAGAACAATAAATAGGAACAGCGCATGGCTCGCGGCGAAGCAAAAGGTAAAAAGAAAGGCAAAGGATCAAAAGGACAAAATCGCGCAGCCGGTGATGCCTACCTTGAAAAACAATTACAAAAGCCCAACAACAGCCGCACGGAATCTGGGCTCATTTATGAGATCCTTAAATCTGGCGATGAACGCCGCCCAGACGCACAGGCAACGGTCAAACTGCATTACCGCGTAGGCTTGGTTAACGGCAAAGTCTTCTCAGATACCTACCAACGCGACGAAGCACGACAATATAAATTAGATGAAGTCATCGATGGCCTCGCTGAGGGCCTACAATTAATTGGTGTAGGTGGAAAAATACGCCTTGTCATTCCACCTGATTTAGCCTGGGGCGCCAAAGGCAGTGGCAGCGAGATTGGCCCCAACGCCGTCATTATCTGGACTGCGGAATTATTAGATTGGCATTAAAAGCCGCCTCATAAAAGGCAGCTACATCAACAATAAGACTGCAAAACCTAAAAACGTTCCAAAGCCAACTATATCAGTAATGGTGGTTAAAAAGATTGATGAAGACTGTGCCGGGTCACGACCACTTAAAGTAATTAAGATAGGAATTAGCGTTCCTGAAATAGCTGCCACCACCGTCGACAACAGCATCGACACAGCCATGACCGCCGCTAGCGCAATCCGGCCGTCCCAAGCCCACACTGCTAGCGCACACAACACGGCCACCACGATGCCGTTCAGTAAACCTGCGAATGCTTCTTTTCCTAATAAGCGCGCATAAACACCACGCTTCACTTCACCAATTCCTAAACCGCGAATCACCACTGCCAATGATTGCGCTCCAGTATTCCCACTTTGCCCAGCCACAATCGGCAGCAAAACCGCCAGCGCTGTCGCCTGAGCAATAAAGTCCTCAAACAATCCAATTACCGCCGCGGCCATAACCGCTGTCACTAAATTAACCATTAACCATGGCAAACGTTGGCGTACCACCGAACGCACCGGTGATAAGGCACTCAGATCACCTGCACCCACCAGATTTTGCAAATCATCGTAAGCCTCTTCACGAGCAGCTTCGATAACCTGGCCGTGGCGCACTACACCCAAAAAACGATCACTAGCATCCACCACCGGCAGAACCGGGAAACGATTACGCTCCATTAATTCGGCCACTTCGTCGCTAGGCATTTCTGCAGGCAAGGTAATCGTGTCAGAGCGAATTAAGGGCTAGATTGGATCATGCGGCGCAGAGAGCAACAGATCACGCAAAGTTAAAACTCCGATTAAACGCGAAGTTTTATCGAGCACATATAAATAATACAATTGATGGGAAGAACGGCGAACAGCGTTGATTGCCTGCTGAACGGTTAAGCCAGCGCGTAGGGTTAACGCACGCGTTTCCATCATGCCGCCAGCCGTATCTTCATCATAGGCCAAGGCTCGGTCAAAGCGTTCCTTCGCAGACTCTGGCAACCATGAACGAAACCGCTCACGATCTTGCGTTTCTAATAAGCGAGCAAAGCGCATTAGTTCTGGCTCCGCAAGCTCCATTAACTGTGCACTACGTTCACCGCCACCTGCCTCCAACACGGCTAGCGCAACATCAATACTCAGCTCCTGTAAAATACCGGCGGCTAGGAGCGGGCTTAACTCAGCCAGTGCCGTAGATGCATCCTGCGGGTCCATTTTTGACACAATTTGGACCGCGGTTTCGAGATGACTTTCAGCAAGATTATTGAGCAAATTTGATGACATAAGGACCACAAAGGATGAACGCGCAGCGCAGAATAACGGAGAAGTAAGATACTGTCAGATGGAGAAAATCTTCAATGTATTTTTACATGGCCGAGCTGCTTGCAAAAATACCGCACAGTAAGCGGCTTCGTGGTCTCAATAATGCAGCCGCGGTACGACTAGTCTGCTACGACAGGCGCTTCTTCTGACTTAACAATGCCGCGCAATAATCGCCCTAATATATCAGCACCCGTCACAATCCGACGATGCCCGTCTGCCCAGAGGAGAACAATATCATGGTCAATAACATCATCTTCACTGTGTTCAGCAGAAACACACAACTGCTTCAAGCAAGAACCCAGCGGAGCCTGTGGATCGCGGACCACCAATGGCCTAAAACAAAATGGATAGGGATCAATCTCCCCGGTTTTTTGTATCAACACAGCACGCAGTAAAGCGTCGGCATCCATTACTAATTGCGGCTGCTCATCTTCATTACAAATGATAACCCACTTACGGCCAGAGGCTTCAACGTCATGCACAAAGGCACAATCTTCGTCGGTTGGAATATTCGGCAGCGTTGGTAAATCCACTTTACATGGAAAGCATAAAACACTCGTTGGATCAACCGCTTCACCTTCCTCTGAAACAGGTAGGTCATCAAGATCAAGAAAATTGAGCGCGCCCAGTCCTTCACGATGCTCTAGGTCTGCTTCTTCTGCCTGCATATGACGCTTAATTAAATCGCGCAAATGTACCTCTTGAAAGTACTGAATACCCTCTTCGCCCAACATTAAATCGAGGACCCACGCCGTCGGCTTAGCGACAGGGAATAACAACATTTGATAGGCGCGTAAAAGCGGTGACAGCAAGGATCCCATCT
>CBDUFM010000322.1:0-4403 GCA_965366325.1 uncultured bacterium | reverse complement strand
TAGCGATGATAATCATAACTAATACTTTGCTCACGCAGATAACGTAGTAATTCAATCCGCCCGTGAACGCAGGGACGCCGACGTTCAATATAACAATAATGCTGCGGGCATAATGCCAGCAAAGCGGGTGCGACAGAAGTTTTTTGTAAATAGCGCAAGCGATCACATTGACCAGCGGCAATCGCATCCGCTAATGCATCCACCGACTCGCTCACGCATTCTATGCCAGCTCCCCACAAAACACTCGCTTCTTGCAAGATATCATAGACACGTGGGTCGGCGTCTGCTGCTATACTCATGGTGCAACGGACATCGACACTGCGCGCTGCCAGTAAACAGAGACACATATCTATCAATGCATCTTCATTCGTGAAACGCACGCGTAGAGCGTCCACTGGCAGGTAACGACGTAGATTATCTTGGCCTATTAATCGTACATGATCGTGTGCTTGCAGGAATTCATGCTTGGCCCAATAACGATAACTATCAGCGGCATGGATTAATTGTTTCCTTTGACCTTCGGTCACCGCATCACCCAAAGCATCGATAAACGCATGCAGTTCCTCTGCGTGCAGCATCTTATCGTAATCATGTTCTTGGGTATCAGTAAAACGATAAAATTGACTAAGGTAATTAGGCCCGCCCGCCTTAAGCCCAGGACCAAAAGAAGAGGCCCCATGGCCGCCAAAGGGTTGCCGCAAGACCGCCGCTCCTGTGATAGGCCTATTTATGTACAGATTACCGGCCTGAATGCGTGCACGCCATATATCTTGTTCGCGATCATCAAGGCTCTGTAAGCCAGCAGTCAACGCATAATCATTGCTATTCACAATCTCAATTGCTTGGGCTAGCGATGAAAACGGCATCACACTTAAAACGGGACCAAAGAATTCACAGGTATGACTACGCGAGCCCACCGCCACATTATATTTAATCCCCGGACTCCATAATTGCGGATTCGTCGCATCTTGTTTGGGCTGCAGTGCCCAATACTCATGCGCATCGAGTTCGCTTAAGGCCCAGGCTAAGTCTGCACTCGGTTTGTGAATGAGCGGATTAAGCTTGGTCGCCAAATCCCACGATGCACCAACATGTAAACTTTGCGCCGCATCACAAAGTGCCGCCTGAAAATGTTCATCCTGATAAATTTCATCTTCCAACAATAATAACGAACAAGCCGAGCACTTTTGGCCAGCATGAGCAAAGGCCGAGTGCACAATATTTTTTATTGCGAGATCACGGTCAGCCATCGCCGTCACAATGATAGCATTCTTACCGCCGGTCTCTGCATACAAATTTATGTGCGGGTTTAAACGATGGAATAGCTGGGCCGTGCTACTTGCCCCGGTTAAGACATGCGCCTGAATCTGCTCACTGGCAATTAATGCTGCACCAACATCGCCCTCATCACAGGGAACAAATTGCAGGGCCTGACCCGGGACACCAGCTGACCAAAATTGTTGACACAAGCGATAAGCACTGAGACAGGCCTCAGGCGCTGGTTTTAACAACACACGGTTACCGCTGGCCAAGGCTGCGGCAATCCCGCCACACGGAATCGCAAGTGGAAAATTCCACGGTGGTATAACACAGACCGTGCCTAGTGGCTCAGCATGCAAAGCATCAAGCTGCTCATAATATTCCGCACAGGCCGCATAAAATTCAACAAAGTCGATCGCTTCATTAATTTCTAAATCCAATTCAACGACGGTTTTCCCAGCTTCCGCCATCGCAGTCTGCAGCAGTAGGTCACGATGCTGGCGCAGTTCTTGAGCGACAGCGCGCAAAATGGAACGCCGCTCATGCACAGTCTGTCGTGCCCATCCCGCCGTATCTGCCGCCGCCACAGCTAGGGCCGTATCCACATCGGCCTGCGTTGCCAAGGAACAATGCGCGAAAACCTGGTCGACTTGGTTGGGCGAATAGCAGTCTTGCAGATCTGCTGCCATGCGCTCTTCACCATTAATGCACAGCGGCACATCAATCGGCCGCTCTAGCAATGCGCGACTACGCCGCACTTGTTCAGCTGCCCAAGCACTGTTGTGCTGTAAGGAGAAATCCGTGTCTGCCTCATTCACATAGGTCCACCAATGCTTGCAAGCAAGCTGTGCTGGTGCTGGCTGATAACGATTTTGCTGGCGATAGGATGCTAGCTCCAAGTTATCTTGTGCGTCCACAGAGGCGACAAAGGTTTGTGCTAAACGTTGATAAGCAGCGGACTCTGGTTTTAAATTAAAACTATAGCGCAAAAAATTATCTGGGCCGGTATTCTCATCAAGGCGTCTAATTAAATAGCCAATCGCATTGGTGAATTCTTGTTGGCGACAGGCAGGTGCATATAATAAAATGTTTTGTTGACATTCTTGAATCGCGCGGCGCTGATGGTTGGCCATGCCTTCTAGCATTTCAAATTGAATAGACGACCACGCATCTACTTCATCTGCAAGAATCATCGCATAAGCGACATCAAACAAATTATGCGAGGCAATGCCTAGACGCACCGATGATAGATGTTGTCGATCAAGGCCATAGGCCAGCATGCGTTTATAGTTTGCGTCAGTAAGGACTTTCTGTGGATAACAGGGCAGTGTTAAACCAGCCAACGATGCTTCCACACGCTCCATTTCTAAATTCGCACCCTTCACAATCCGAATGGTTATTGCTGCTGCGCCAGCGGCAACGCGGCGCTGCGCCCACGCAGTCAATTCCTGCTGCACGCTAAAGCTATCCGGAATGTACGCTTGGAGGACAATCCCCGCACGCACTGCGTGCAACGCTGGCTTGTCGAGACAGCGCATAAACAAAGCCGCCGTCATCTGCAAATCGCGGAACTCTTCCATGTCTAAATACACAAATTTACTAACTGCAGTTCCGTCATCACGGATGAACTGATGTTGCAATGCAGCGCTATACAAGCGCTCCAAACGTTCACTCAAAACGTTTAAACAATGTTCCCGAGCTACGCCATGGATCTGTGAATAAATAGTCGAAATTTTTACCGAAATGCATTCTATTTCTGGCCAACTAAGTAAATCGCAGTAACGCTCAAGACGTTCTTGAGCATCTCGCTCACCCAGCAATGCCTCGCCAAGCATATTGACATTCATGTGAATAGATTGTTGATAGCGTTCTTTTAAATAAGCTGCTAGCTGCGCACGCTCTGCTGGTAAAACCACATTCGCCGTTTCTTGGCGCATTTTATCTTTGACTAGTGGCATGGCGACACTTGGCAACCAATCGCCAAAAGATTGAAAGCCACGCATCAGCGTACGATCCAACATTGAAAAAAAGCGTGGAATCCCCTGCACATCTAAAATGTGAATTAATTGCTCAGCAGAACGTGCTGCGTCTTTGCTGCGGAAGGTCTGATCAGTCAATAATGTCAGGATAAATTTATCATTGGTATTTTGAATTAAACGATCCAGCTCAATTTGCTGCCGATGCTCGGCATGTGTCTGTAATGCCTGTGCCCGCTGCAAAAGACTCCGCGCTAATTGCAAACTACGCTGCAGCTGTGGAGGCTGGTCTGAATCCGGGTCAAGCTTCATCGCGGCAATATCTGCACCCAGACTGCGTGGCACTAATAAGTCATCCACTTCATCGTTCATATTTCAGATCCTCTCCGCGCTCGATGCGACCATGGCCACCCAGATTGACCAGCATCCATATGCCATTGTCGTAAACCCCGTGTATAAATCCAGTAAGCATTAAGAAGCGAACCGAGCCGCTGCACTATCGCCCCGTGGCCATGGGGTAAACTGCTACACGTTTATCGTTGGACCTTGCCGCATTGTTCAGTAGACTATAAGACGCTTAACAAGGATCTTCCCATGTACTTGCGTTGCTTATTTGTGCTATGCGCCCTGCTGCTGTGCCATGCTACCCTTGATGCGGCTGCTGGTGAGCTGGTATTGAAAAATGCTGCGCATGCAGACACAGCCGTTGGTCCATCTTCTCATGATGGGATATCTCAAGGTCACGATCTCAAATTCGTGATACAAAAAGTAAAACATGGCAAAAAAATGGCGAAGCAGGCCCGCATACGCATCAGCATCCGTCAGGGTGCTCAAGAGTATCAACAGCTCAACGCCACGCTTAATGATACCGGTTACGCAGAAACGATATTCACCATCCCCGATCACTGGATCGGTGTCTATCAAGTCAATGTCAGCGGCTATGCAGACGACAAAGAGTTCTGGTCATCAAGCAAACCGTTTCGCGTGATTCCCGCCGAACCGGGCAGCGACGTACCCGAAGCCACACCACTTGCCCTACTCCTAGCAGCAATTATTGCATTATGCGTGTGTTGGCGACCATTAGTCCAACGTGACTAAGCCTGATTTATTCCATCAACGTTTCTTACTCCTCTTAGGCTTTCTCGGCCTTGGCTTTGCCGCGCCGGT
>CBDUFM010000321.1:0-4403 GCA_965366325.1 uncultured bacterium | reverse complement strand
GGGACCCAATGGCATGGGTAAGAGCACCCTGCTTGGTTTGATTGGCGGTGTCTTGCCGATACAGCGTGGGGTGGTGCGCATTGATGATAATCTGCGGCGATCGAGCGTGGAGGCCGAAAAGAAAATTCGCCAGCAATTATATTACTTGCCCTATGATGCGTGGTTGCCCACGGATGTTAGTTGTGAAAATATTTTATTTAAAGTTGGTCAATTGTATGGCCATGAAAAAAATCGTATCGCAGCGCATATAGATTTATTGCTTAATATATTTCATCTTAATGAAAAGCGCGGCGCTCTAGTTGGCTCGTTGTCGACGGGGCAGTATAAAAAAATGCTATTGTGCACGGCATTTGTTTCCGAGGCTCCCTATTTAATACTAGACGAGCCCTTTTCGGGTGGCTTGGATCCAGCGGCAATTTTAGCTCTGCAAGAGATGTTTCGTCATATTGCGCAGGATAAACAGCGCATAGTTGTGATAGCGAGCCCGGTACCTGAGCTGCATGCAGAGTTGGCAGATAGAGTGGCGCTTATTGATCATGGGCGTTTGTCATTTTTTGGTTCGCCGCAGGAATTAATGGAAAAAACGACGCAGAAAACCTTTGAAGAGGCGGTGCGGCATATGTCAGCCCCCGAGCAGGGAACGTTGCTCGATCAATATAGGGAGGCATTTTAATGAACATCTTCCTGTACTACCTGCCTTTGGCTATTTTGTTTTTATTTCCAAACAAAGTAAGCGATGTGTATCCCGCAGTAACGTGCTGCGCGCTGGGTTTCTATGCATTTAATGTCATGATGAAACGGCAGATGTTTAAGGGCGCCTATGGGACCTGGCTGCTGCAAAATAATTGGCGGCCAGGGCAGCCACTTCTGCGCGGCCCCATTCTCTTACAAGCGATTGATACGTTGGTGCTTGCCCCCTATGTACTCGTAGGCTTGATTGTTAATCAGGCATTTCCTGTGATCCCATTTGTTGCTTTTATGCTAGTAGCGAATGTATTATGCCTCTATTTTTATTATTTGCAGCGGAAATTAATATATATTTATGTCAGTTTATTATGCTTGTCGGTATTGTGGGTCTTGCCGTGGCCTTATTTTGGCGCCGCGATGCTGGTTTATTATGTGACCAATCATATCCTCATGAGTTTGTTGCAGCGATCATGGTATGCGAAATCTTTGTTAGGCGCTACGACAAAACCGGAGCGCGTGCATAAAGAATCGCTACCTTGGCCGTTGGCAATTCAACAAGATGCGCAAGCAAAGCGCTTGCGTAAGTTGGCATATGCAAGCGCTGCTTTGTTGAGTGTGCATTTGTTAGTGATTGCTCTGGGTGCTGTTGTTAGTGCGCGTTCTTACGAATTTATGAATGTGCTCGTGGCCATGTGTGTAATTATTGAGACCGTCTATGTGATTAAACAGGTGATGCAGTATCGACCGCCATTAAGTCTCTCTGCCCGACTACAGGAACGCCGCTTGCTCTTGCCCTATGATACTGTGTTTCGGCGCGCCGTGTTGGGGGGTCTCATTTTATTAGTGCTGTGGACTCAAATGGACGGCCAAGCCTGGGTGCCCTGGTTGTCGATTGTGATACCGCTGCTCTTGGCATCTATCTACGCTGAGGCCGGTCCAAATCGTGAAGAATGGATACTGATGCAGGCGCGGCATGTCTTTGTCTTGCCGGATGCGGAGCGACAAAAGGATGCGCCCAAGACTGTGGCTGATTATTATCGTAAGTATTTTCAACAATTGGACGCAGGATAGCCTTGAGTGCATGTCTATAAACACTGATTAACAAGAGACTTATGGTATAATCTTGAGGCTGATGGGGACTGTTATAGGCTCCGCACTGCGATTACTTGCATGCAGCAATGATCGTGCAAAGGATGCACATGCTCGAGACAACACTCATTCTTACGGCGCTGGTTTTTATGTTTGCCGTCTTGTCGATGATTTACGTGTTTAAATTTCGTGGGCAGCTGCGTTTTGAAGGCTTTAGTGAATACGTTCGCAAGGGCTGGCCGATGTTTGCGCCGCTGAACTGCTTTCTGTATATGATGACGCAGAAGCGGGCAAAGAAGCCGATTATGGATATTGCTGACTTTCAAGAGCTGAATCCGATTATTGAAAATTGGGAAACGATTCGTGATGAGGCGCGTAATTTATGGCGTGATAAGTACTTTGAGCAAACTAAGAATCCTGATTCGAAGGCTTATTACGATATCGGATTCCGTACCTTTTTTAAATATGGGTGGGGGAAATTTTATCTGAGTTGGTACGGCTATACCCATGCATCAGCAGTAAATTTATGCCCAAAGACGGTAGAGATCGTTAAGAGCGTTAAATGCGTAAGCGGTGCTATGTTTTCGGTTTTACCGACGGGATCGAAATTAACGCGGCATCTGGACCCAGTGGCTTGTTCGCTGCGTTTACATCTTGGATTGGATACGCCAGAAAAAGAAGAGTGCTTTATTGAGATTGACGGAACCATGTATTCTTGGCGAAATGGCGAAGCGCTTTTGTTTGATGAAACCTATTTGCATCACGCCCGCAATGATACCGAAGATTATCGTTTGATTTTAATGTGCGAAGTGCAGCGACCAATGAACTTCATTGGTAAGCTCAGCGCCCCGATTACAAAATTGTTGATGCGCTTAACGGTGGTGCCCAATACACCGGAAGATAAGCGTGGACTGGCGAATAGAATTTTCGGGGCCGTGTCGCCGATTCTGCGACGCTCGAAGGAGCTGAAGAAGACGAATCCGGTCATGTATCAAATTAGTAAATGGACAACTAATATTACCTTAATTATCTTGTTTTTTGCTATACTGGCGGGTATCTTCTTTCTCGCTTCCTACCTGTGGCAAGAGTTCGTGACTGCTGTCTAATATGTAGTGAGCAGGATGGAGCTGCTATCGGTAACTGTTATCGGTAACTGGTGTTTGATCTAGGAGGTCTGATGATGCAAAGGTTTGCTGTGCGTGCGTTTATGCTGCTGGTAGTACTTGTGATCATGCTGCCTGTATCCGCAGCGGTAGACCGTGATTATCCCAAAGAATTTTATGGTGCACACAATGACCGCCCGATGTTAGGTATTTATATGGGTGGTACCTCTGACCGTGGTGGTGTTATTGTTCATCAAGTGATTCCAGGAACTGCGGCCGATGGTATGGGCTTGCAGGATGGTGATGTGATTACCTCTTTGAATGGTGTGCCGATTAAAAATACCCGTACCTTGTACCGCGAGGTGCAGGGCAGTGATGTCGGCGCTGAGGTTGCAGTCGAAATTAATCGCGACGGAGAAACCTTGACCTACGAAGGACAGTATGGCGTCTGGCCAGAGTCGTTACCGAAAGCTAAGCGAAAAACTAAGTCTCAGAGAAAGAATGCAGGTAACAAAGATAGGGTAGCGAGCAAAGCTCAGCGTCCTGCCGTATTTGATGCTTTATCGCAATTCTTAAAGCGTCAGGCAGATAAACTGGCTGCGGCGCGTGGTCCAGTGGCGATTAGCGGTTTGCATCCAGACAAAGATGTCGTAGTTGCTTCACCAATGATCAAGGCATTAGCTGCGTATAGCCTCGAACATCCACAGGGATTTAATTTTCATTTTTCAATGGCGGTGGATGCACAGCACTTAGAGCGCGCTGTTGATGAGCAGCAGGGCTTCGCGCCAGGAAAACACGACACAGTGCAGGCGCCAGCATGTCAGATACAGGCACGTGTTTCGGTGGATATGGACGAGCTGTAGTTGATCGCTCTTTATTGATCGAGGCGTTTATCATCTTCGATAATAGTCAGCCTCGCACAGCGCTCTTTTACGTTTTGTAGAGTGGGAAATGTATTGCTTGGTGTAGCTACCTACACAGAGGCACAGCTGGACCAGTCATCTTTTTCACGTTCATAAATGCCATTTTGTTTATGTGCGATTTTAACAGCTTTGTTTAGATCCCCTATTCGAGGATGCGGGGTATGGGTGTTTTAAAGGACTAGGCTCTTACGCTGTTCTCTGCTAGATGCAGAGACCTTGTTCTAGCCTTTGCGTTGTTGTTGAATTGTAAGCCGCCATTCAGGGGCTATACCCTTGCGGTGCTCTACCTGATACTTCATATTTTGTGTATTTTATGCTTTTTCCAAATAATGCGTTGGATCCAGCATCGTGGTCATGCGCTGATGCCAGTGGTAACTGTTAATTACATGGTTGCGGCTGGGATGGCGGGTTTGTGGCTTGCGTGGGCTGAGGGACAAATGCTGGCAGCTCCACTGTATTTATATGGCATTGGTTTGCTCAATGGACTCGCCTACATCGCGCATTTAATGATTATGTTTGTGTGCATAAAGCGTGTCGGTGTTGGTATTGCGGCAACGGTTGCAAGCATGACTGCAGTGAGCCCAGTGCTGTGGTCATGGGC
>CBDUFM010000320.1:0-4413 GCA_965366325.1 uncultured bacterium | reverse complement strand
CAAATAGACGTCACTGACATCTAGGTAGTTCTGCTTGATGTAATGGCCAATGCCGCTTGCGTGATCATTGTACAGCGCCGCGCTAACGAAGCTGCGCAGAATCAAAAGCTGGTCTTGTGGATTAGCCTTTTTCAAGAGTAGGGCGCGGTTTTTCTCAATGCCGATATGTAGTTGATCTTTATCCACGACAAAGAATTGATCGGGAAAGCGACTGGGGAGCTGCTCTTTACTGTAGCGCATGCTATATTTGTCAAAAGCCTTGGCGAAGTTAGAGAGTATGCTGACATAATATTTCTCGATGCCGATTTTGGGCTCGTGGGTATTTGTGTTTAAGGGGATTCCTGTCTGCATGATAGTGTAGTATATACACCTTAATGGTGTCATGTCAACACTAAGTATGGGAGTATCGAGCTGCCGCCGTGCTCAGCATCTTGTGCGCTGCTCAAATCGACAAGATCTGCTTGCTTCCTACATAGTGTCTAGTATACACTATGTATACACAGGAGCACAGGCATGAAACAGACTGAATTATATCGCCATAACCTAGGATTACTCACCGATCTCTATCAATTGACCATGGCCTATGCCTATTGGAAGCAGGGGCGCCAAGATGAGGAAGCGGTGTTTAACTTATTCTTCCGCGCTAATCCTTTTGCAGGTGCTTATACTGTTGCAGCAGGCCTGGAGACAGCCGTCAACTTTATACAGGCCTTCCATTTTGAGGCCGATGATGTGGTCTACCTCGCTACGTTAACGGGAAATGACGGTAATGCCTTATTTGAAACTGCATTTCTGGACTACTTGGCTGAGCTGCGTTTTACTGGGGCTGTTGATGCAATCGCGGAGGGCAGCCTGGTGTTTCCGCACGAACCGTTACTGCGGATACAGGCGAATATTATTGAAGCGCAGTTATTGGAAACGCCGCTTTTAAATATCATTAATTTTCAGACTTTGATTGCGACGAAGGCGGCACGCATTTGTCACGCGGCGGGAGCTGATCCCGTTCTGGAATTTGGCTTACGCCGCGCGCAGGGCATAGACGGTGCCCTGTCTGCGAGCCGCGCGGCCTTTATTGGCGGTACGGCTGCGACGTCTAATGTTTTGGCCGGCAAACTGTACGGTATTCCGGTGAAGGGCACCCATGCCCATAGCTGGGTGATGAGCTTTGCCGAAGAAAGCGAAGCCTTCGCGGCCTATGCAGAAGCCATGCCGAATAACTGCGTGTTTTTGGTCGATACCTACGACACGCTTGCTGGTGTGGAAAAAGCAATCGCTGTTGGTCAGGACTTACGCCAGCGTGGTCATGAAATGCTCGGCATTCGTTTAGATTCTGGAGATTTAAGCTGGCTCAGCATTGAGGCGCGTAAATTGCTCGATGCGGCTGGATTCCCCAAGGCGCAAATCGTTGCATCTAATGATTTGGACGAAGGCATCATTGAAAGCCTCAAGCGTGAAGGTGCGCAAATTGCTGTCTGGGGTGTGGGCACGAAATTGGTTACTGCGTATGACCAACCAGCACTCGGTGGCGTGTATAAACTGGCGGCGATTCGTCGTCCCGGCGAAGCGTGGCGTTACACGGTGAAATTATCTGAACAAAAAATAAAAGTATCTAATCCGGGTATATTAAATGTGAAGCGCTTCACAGTGAACGATACCTATGTCGCGGACATGATCTATGATGAAGAGCAGGACGAACTCGATCTGACCCACATTGTTGATCCGAATGACGATTTGCGCCTGCGCCATACCGAGGCTGATGCGCACAGTGAAGATTTATTAGAGCCCATATTGAGGGATGGTGTCTTGATCAAAGAGCAAGAAACCTTGGAGCAAATGCGCCAACGCGTGCGTGCGCAACTGGGCCGTTTGTATGCGGGCTGTCTGCGCTTAAGCAATCCGCATAGCTATCCCGTGGGCTTGGAGCAGGGCCTGCATGACAAGAAGAATTTATTGATCAAAGAGGCACGTGAAAAAAAACGTACGTGAAAGATAAGGAAATAGAAAGGAGCTGTAAGATGCAAAAAATAAAAATAGCAGCTGGCGTTGTCAATCAAAAGCCGATGGACTGGCAAGGGAATACGCAGCACCTTTCTGATGCGATTGCCCAGGCCCGAGCCGATCAGGTACAACTATTATGTCTGCCTGAATTAGCGATTACAGGTTATGGCTGTGAGGATGCCTTTTTGGGCCATGACCTTGATGAGCAGGCTCTGCGTGAGTTAGAAAAAATAATCCCGCTTTGTGAAGATATCGTGGTCTGTGTCGGTTTGCCCCTGCGTTGGCACGGTGCCCTGTTTAATGTAGTGGCGATTATTGTGAACGCGCAATTGCGCGGGTTTTATGCCAAGCAATTTTTGGCAGGTGATGGTGTGCATTACGAGCCGCGCTGGTTTCAGGCTTGGCCACAAGATATCCGTGTTGCCTATCCATGGCCGGCTGTAAAGAATAAAACTGTTCCCTTGGGCGATATCTTTGTTGATGTAGGCGGTCTGCGTATTGGCTTTGAAATCTGTGAAGATGCTTGGGTGCCGCAGCGACCAGCGGCAGGCCGCGCTAAGGATGCGATTGATATTATTCTAAATCCATCTGCGAGTCACTTTGCTTTTGGCAAATTTGAAACGCGACAAGCTATTGTCAAAGAAGCGAGTCGTGCCCTGCAGGCGACCTATGTGTATACTAATTTACTCGGCAACGAGGCCGGGCGGATTATTTTTGATGGCGGTGCTATCATCGCGAGTGGTGGTGCATTAGCGGCGCTTGGTCAGCGCTTTGGGCTAGACGATTGGCAATTATGTCATGCGGTTGTTGATGTAGGTGCAACACGGCGCAAGCGCGCAGCAATGACCAGCTTTGAAGTAGACGTTGTTGATGATGCAGCGTGTGTGCATGTTGATTGGCAGATGACAGTGACGAAAGAGGCGCCTGCACAGGTAAAATGGCAAGCACAAACAGATGAAAAAGAAATCTGTTTTACCCGCGTTGTGAGCTTGGGGCTCATTGATTATGTGCGCAAAAGTCACAGCAACGGCTTTGTCATTAGTCTCAGTGGCGGTGCGGATTCTGCAGCGGTAGCGATGCTGGTGCGTCAGGCCTGGGATTTCGGCCTTGCGCATTTTGGCACGGAGCAGTGGTTGCGGCGCATCCATATGCCAGCGCAGACTACGTTTAAAGAATGGTGTACCTGTGTTTATCAGCGTACGCAAAACTCTGGTGCGGTGACTGAAGCCGCAGCGCGGACATTAGCAAACGCGATCGATGCACGCTTCGCTGCCATTGATGTGGAAGAAATCGTCGCTGCGTATACGGAGCGGACCCAGGAGATTCTTGGCCGTGAATTACTTTGGCAGCACGATGATATCGCTCTGCAAAATATTCAGGCGCGGGCGCGGGCACCGAGTATGTGGATGCTCGCCAATTGCTTAAACGCACTGCTCTTGGCAACCAGTAATCGTAGCGAAGCTGCGGTCGGCTATGCGACCATGGATGGTGATACCTGTGGCGGGCTTAGCCCCTTGGCTGGCATCGATAAGCATTTCTTGCTGCATTGGCTGCGTTGGATGGAAATAACAGGCGCGGAAGACATTCTGCCACAGCCAGCATTGGCCTGCATTAATAAGCAAAAACCAACGGCTGAATTACGCCCAGAAAGTGCAGGACAAACGGATGAAGATGATCTCATGCCCTATCCAGTTTTAGATGCCATCGAACGTTTGGCGATTCGTGATAAATTAAATCCGCAAGATTGCTTGGATTGCTTAGCCCAGCAATTCAGCATCTATAAACGCCCACAATTAATCGCGTGGGTGCGACGCTTCTTTCAGCTCTGGTGCCGCAACCAGTGGAAGCGCGAGCGCTATGCGCCAGGTTTTCACTTGGATGATGAGAACTTAGATCCGAAGACCTGGTGCCGCTTCCCGATATTTTCTGGCGGCTTTACCCGTGAACTAGAAGTTTTAATGTAACCGTATTAAGTAGGAAAGAACTGAGGTGGATGATGTCTGATCAATTGCAATTTGCCGGTAAATTTTTGAACCTTTACAAACGCGGTCGTTGGGAATTTGTAAAGCGCTCTAATGCGCATGCCGTAGTGGTGATTGCTGCGCTAACTAATGACCAAGAGATAGTCTTAATTGAACAAGTGCGTTTGCCCCTAGGAGCTAAGGGTGAAAAAGTTTTGGAAATACCTGCCGGACTCGTTGGCGATGACCACGCAGACGATGATATACTCGCCGCTGCGCGCCGCGAACTCATCGAAGAATGCGGTTACGACGCCGACGAATTACGCGTCCTGACCCAAGGCCCAAGCTCAGCCGGCTTATGCGATGAAATTGTCACCATGGTCGAAGCCCGCGGTCTGCGCAACCTGCCCACCACGGCCGACGCGGCCCAGCCCAACCGGAGCGGCAACGCCGA
>CBDUFM010000319.1:0-4421 GCA_965366325.1 uncultured bacterium | reverse complement strand
CGCTCCTCTGGCCTCGACCCAGCGACGGTTTTAGAAAGTATCAGCGCCGGTGCAGCTGGCAGTTGGTCCCTCTCCAATCTCGCCCCGCGCATACTCAAAGACGATTTCGATCCTGGTTTTTTCATCAAGCATTTCATTAAAGACATGAGCATCGCGGCGGAAGCCGCTGCCCTCATGCAATTAGATCTCCCTGGACTCAGTCTTGCAAAATCACTCTACGAAGAACTCGCGGCACACGGGCATGGTGATGACGGAACGCAAGCGCTGTTTAAGCGCTACGCCGGATCATCTCAGTAAATAAATATACAGTTATAACAACAATTTAAAAATTCTGTTAAAAGAACAAACAACGAGGAATCCATGCATGACCAACCCAGCCTGCATCGCTACAATTCAAGAAAAAGAATGGATGTCAAAAGACGCATGGCTTGAACGCCATCAACAACACCTCGCCATTCGCGACACTGGTGGATTCGATTTAGTCTTACTTGGCGACAGCATTACCCAAGGCTGGAATGGTGCCGGCCAAGAAGTGTTTGCCCGTGATTTTTCCGGTTTATCAGTAGCCAATTTCGGCATCGCTGGGGATGCTTGCGAGCACCTCCTCTGGCGCATTGAAAATGGCGTCCTTGACGGCCTCACCCCACGCGTCATTAATTTACTCATTGGTACAAATAATTTGGGCAATGAAGGACACAGCGGTGCGCAAACTGCTGAAGGCATCACCACGGTACTGACCGCCGTTCGCGAGCGCTGCCCAAATGCAATTATCATTCTTAATGCTGTCTTTCCACGCGACGAAGAAGCGAACACCACGTTTCGTCAAGAAATCACCATCATTAACGACAGCATTCGCAGCTTAGCGGACGGCATCTCTGTCGTCCTCCTAGACATTGGCCAGCGCTTCCTAGCCGATGCGGACCGTATTTCCAAGGTAGTCATGCCCGATTACTTACACCTCAGCACTTTGGGCTACATTATCTGGAGCGAAGAACTACAGCCACTCCTGCGACAGCATATTCCGCAAAATTAACTACATTTCCTACACGAATGACAGCTAGTTAAAATAGAGAATAAACGGTCGCAAAACCGTTATTCTCTGTTTTATGTCTATTCAAAAATCAAGGTACCCCAGAGACTTGGCTGCAAGCGCGCCTCAGATGGCACATCGGAGACCATATTCGTGTCCTTGTTACTCCAGTAGACGCGGTCAATGCGCGTGCTCGCAGTTTGATCAGATAGCACGCGTCCGAAATCACCTAACGTTCGCAGGCCACTGCGCGGCTTAAAGTTAATTTCTTTAAGTGGGATAGCCGCCTCAAGACGATAACTATTTGCCTCGCGTTTAATAGCGATCTGAACCTGTGGCAACAGGCGCACGTCATCAATCATCACCGTTCGCCATGGTGAAGAAAATGATTGTGCATCAGATTTTTTACTGCCCGGCCGCACTGGTTGATAGAGTATTGCCTGCGGCTTGCCAGCAATCATTGCAAAGCTAATACGTATATCTCCAGCCACCGCATCACTGCGTTTGGGATCAGCACCAACACTCGTTTGCAACATTATATCAACAACGTCGCCGTGAATAAACGCTTCTTGATAATTACCCTTAGTAGCCGCATTTTGGAAAACAGCCTTATCATCTCGGCCCTGAAAATACAGGTAGAGATTTTTTTCATCATAGGCCAGACGGAAACCATCAACTGCGGACTTTGGCCATTCATTATCTAATGCATCAATCTTACAATTCGCCAATGAGCGAACAGTATATAGCGCTGGGGCTTGCAATTCACGCACTTGTTTCTGCCGTAATTTTTCAGCCTCAATAACATCTGATGCCTTAACCGTAACACGTCCGCCGCGCAGACGCTTCATCGAATCAAGCCCATGTAATTCAACGATGGTACAGGTCGGACTACCAGCAGAGATCACATAAAAATAATGATCTTTTCCATCTGCTTCGCGGACCATCTGAAAACTACCACCAAAATGCTCTTGGCCTAGTGAAGAACGCGCCAGCTCAGCCTTCGTTGGAGCTGCCGGATAACGCCATGCATCACCACGACGCGAATCTTCAAAAACACGATCAACATAAAAACCATCACTCGTCATTAAATGCGTACTGCCATAATTGGTGCCAATGCAAAAGAGCTCTTGTTTATTATCAAGCACAGGAACCGATCCGTAAAACCGCAACGGAGAAATCAGGACACCCGGCTCAATACCGATCGCATCAGATGACAGACCAGCATGCAGACCCGGCCAACGACATTTATAACGCCAATTAACCGTACCGTCAGGCGCCATACTCACCACAAAGGGTGCTATAGCGATAGCGTTGCCCTGACGGTCAGTCATCATGCCCTGCACCTGACTTGGGTCTCGCGTTGTTAAATTTGGCACATAATGAAAACGTTCTGGCAATTGATACAATGGATAGCCGCGATCAGTAAATCCTTTAACCGTAAAAAATGAAAATCCAACATCGTCATTAATCGTACTAAAGGCGACATTAAAATCTTCGTTCATGCGCACGCCCCAGCTTGCACCTCCTGCGATCTGTCCAGTAACGACTTCGTTCGCTTGCGCCCGACCATCATCATTAAGATCTGTCCACGCAAAAGCTGGTGCATCGCCACCTGCACCCAAACGTTTTTTAAGAAAAGCTGGCATACGACCAACTGCTGAAACTGGGCGCACATGATCCTTGTCGTAGACAAACAAAATAGCGATATCGCCCATAGCGTGAGCACCCCAGTTACGGAACCAGGTTTTACCATTTTTATGAAAAGGATATGACGGTGCGTTGCCACCAAAGTTATGTGGTCGTTGACCTGCAAATTCATCGACATGCGGATCATCCATACGCCAAATAATATTAATCAGGCTTACCTTACCGGTTTTCGCATTGCGGCGAAATTCCTTACCACGGTAAAACATGCGGTTAGCGTCTGCAGGATCTATAGTACCACCGCCACCATACACAGCCGGCCCCAGTACGTCTTTTATACAACGACCACGACGATCCCAAACACTGGTACGTTTTAGCTCTTCATTATATTCGACCACCCATAAATTGCCGTTAGCATCGATTTCAAGACCACGTGGGCTTTCTAAATTGTTTTTATCAAAGGCGCCAACTATGTGTCGCCCCTTTTTACCAATAGTATTGAGCAACTTGCCCTGCGGACTAAAGACTTTCACCTGATGGAGTGGCTCCATTTCGCCAACAAAAATATTTCCCTTCGTATCGATGGCCAAGCCACATGGGTTGTT
Source organism: uncultured bacterium (assembly GCA_965366325.1). Lineage (GTDB taxonomy): Bacteria > Planctomycetota > UBA11346 > UBA11346 > UBA11346 > JANQLF01. Next base: position 1,142 of record CBDUFM010000319.1, on the reverse strand, counting down.
AAGATTTTTAATAACTGGGGTGAGCGTTCCCTGCTCTGGATCCAACCAATTAACGGCCTTATTAGCAACAACCACTATACGATCATCCGCTGTGCGACGCATGCTGCCGACGCCACTTGCAGGAATACGTTTAATAACCCGCAGATCCTTATCCTTCGCAGCCAAATTGGCAGCAATATCGCAGACTAAAATCTCTGGGCCATCAGCAAAGCCAATATACGCACGATTGCCGATAACGACTAGTCCAACTACATTATCCGGATCACCTTGTTTAAATGGACCATGGAAAAGCTTACGGCTATCACGCTTTTTCCGGTCAACGCGCACCATACTTAAACCCTTATGCCAGCCACCGGCCTCTGCAAAAAAGACCCCGCCCGCATCAAGCGCCATTGCCCGTGGCGTCACCAAAGACATGCGGCTCGTGCCCCACAGTTTACGCATATCTAAATCGGCAAGCAGTAATGCATCACCAGCCTCACAAAACGAGCCGACATACATACCTTCTTTTGATGCGACTAAACACGCAGGCGGCGAATGGTCGGCCAACCAGCCACCAGTTTTATCCGGCGTCTTCCACGTCTCGCCATGTTCCTTTAATGGATAATACGAGTCACGGTATTCCAAACTCAACGGTTTATGAAAAAGCGCCCGCCACGTAAATTGACCGGGGCCCACCATACTTGGCACCGTTGCAGGTGGTGAATACAAATGACTTTTCTGTTTTGTAAATGGACGCCAGTAGTCATCAATGGTACTTAAATCCCATTTTAAATCGACTGGCCCTTTCGGTAACGCAACACCGTTCAACAAGTGCTTTACGATCACGCCATTTTCGTCAAGAATTTGTACTGACACAATACCGTCTTCGGGCATGTTCAGTTTAATCGGCACTATGCCTTCCGGTAAATCTGCCTTATCTAATCCTTCATCCGACAAGGGACGGTCTACCAAAAATGGATAGCCGGTCCCCTCGTTACCACCAGCCACATACACACGATTGTCGGTGAACGTCACATAGGCGAGCCCTGCATCAGAACCACCTAATCGCCATATTTTAGACCAGGTCGCACCATCATCGTCCGAACGGCTAATCACATAGCGACTGCTCTTCCACAGCTCTCCTGTTTTGCGAGACCAAA
>CBDUFM010000318.1:0-4423 GCA_965366325.1 uncultured bacterium | reverse complement strand
CATTGACCACTTCTATGCTTGCAGCTGCTGTGTTTTTAAATTCTGCCCGCGCTATCGAAACTGTTTCGTGATTGAAAATCGGCATCCAGCCCATGCGAATAAGTCGTGACTCGTCTACAGAAGCCCCGGCGCCAGCAACTTCAAAACCATTGAGCGGGTCAGGGCCAAGCTCATCAAGCTCACTTTGCCATGATTCACTCACGAGGGTGTATTTAATTTTCATAGCAGGGCTGAGTTCTTCTGGGCGTGCATCGAGCATGTGTTTAATGGCAACGCCTAATTGCAATAGGGTTCTGCGAACGGGGATGTCTTTTTTGTTTTCTCTTGCCACAAGTGCCTTGCCAATGGCGACTGCACATTGCCCTTGTTGGTTGCTATCGGCATGTTCTTGTTGCTGGTGCTGAGCAATTTCAGCGAGTAATGACTCGTTGCCATGTTGTAAATGTTGGTGTGCCTTTTCCCAGTTACGTTCTTTGAAAAAATATCGCCCTAATGCTGCGTGATCTTTGCTGCTACCGGTTTGTGCTTGGAGTGTTGTTTCTAACGCGAGCATATCTTCTTGTTCGTCGACATATGATTTGATGTGTTTAATCATATTTTTTGCGAGCGTGGCGCCGTCTTTATCTTTGGTTTTGCCTAGCCAGGAAGACAGTGTTTTGTAGTCATCACAGGCACGTTCAAAATTTCTCTCCTTGAGGGAATATTTTGCATTTTGATTACACAGAGCGGTTAATTCAGCAATAATGGCGTCACGTTCATCGCGCGGCGCCTTGCCTACTTGGTCTTCGATCAAGGCGATTAATTGACAGTTGCTGCTGTGTGTTGGCTCTTGATCTTTATGTTGTTCATTGAAGACAAAGACGCGTGCGCTGTAGGCTTCGTATTTCTTTTGCCCTTCACAAAGTTCAGCAATGCGCTTTAAGAGATAACGCCGTAAGGCTGTATATTTTTCATCTTGGTAGCTATCTTGTAGATAGGTTGCGAGTTTTAAACGTTTACCAGCATTATTGGCATCTTTGTCAAATGCACCAAAAAATTGTTGATAGAGCTCTTCTTGGTCGTGCAGACTGAGTTCGCCAGGCTTGAGAACCTCGTTGCCAAAGAGATCTGCGGCACTGAGGAGCAGTGGGGCGCAGAGCAAGCAACAGCAGAGTAGGGCGCGTCCAGACATACTTGTTTCCGACTTTATGCACTATTTGTGCAGTATGATTTTCAAGGCAGTTCACAGATAAATCGACTTAACTTATAAACCGACCAGCAATAAAGAACATGATAAGAGTATACAGCAAAATGCTCACTGAACAGCAGTCACAACGTAGGAATGCCCTACATTGTTTGAGGCAGTGTGTTGATGGGGGACGGCTTAGGGGCATACATGTATGCCAAGGCCTCAGGAGTGGTCCCTGCTGTGGCCTTCGCTATTCTCTGCATCTGTCTACGTTAGCCGACGATTAGTTAGATTGGAAATATTATGAAATATTGTATGAATACATCCACCATCCGCGAACAAAGCTTAAGTATGCCCGATACGATTACGATGCTCGCTGACTGTGGCTATGACGGTGTGGAGCCATGGATTTCTGAGTTGGATGCCTATGTCGCGGCTGGGGGTGACCTAGTTGATTTACGCAGCATGGCAGCAGACCGCGGTCTCAGCTTTGTGGATCTGATTGGTTTTTATACGTGGAGTGTTGATGATGCGACTGAGCGAGCTGCTGGCTTTGAAGAGGCGCGCCGCTGCTTTGCGATTGCACAAGCCTTGGGTTGTCAGCATATCGCAGCGCCACCGATGGGCTGGATTAAGCAGGGTGGTTTGGACTTATGGGATGCCGTTGATCGTTACCGTCAGTTAATTGAACTAGGGCGTGAATTTGATGTCGTTCCAATATTAGAATTTTGGGGCCCAGCACAGAGCCTTGGCCATTTGGGCGAGGCACTGATGGTGGTAGCTGAATCTGCTATGCCGGAGGCCTGTTTGCTGGCTGATATTTATCATATGCACAAGAAGGGCACGCCGCATGCATCGCTAGCGCATTGTGGTCCCGCTACTATTGCCTTGGTACATATGAATGACTATCCAGCACAGCCGGAGCGTGCGACGATCACCGATGCTGACCGAGTTATGCCCGGTGCAGGCGTGGCTGATTGGGCACTTATCAAGCGGTCATTGGAACAAGTGGGCTACGATGGCTACTTGTCACTGGAGTTGTTTAATAAACAGCACTGGGCAGAAGATCCTAAGTTAGTTGCAGAAAATGGCTTAGAGGCTATGAAGCGGGTAATGGCGGCGCCTTGATCTTCGTTAATTGTGATGAAAGTGAAATTCAGCGTCACCAGTAACAGCTGTTATCGTTACCCTATTACTGGATAAGATACACAATCTCGTGGAATTTTTATAGCAATCCCAGATATGGAGCTCACAAGATGTTGAGTAAAGTCCCGGCCCTCATGGCCCTTCTTCTTTGTTGCGGCCTGATCAGTGCCGCAGAACTACCGCAAACGGATCCGGCTGTCGCTGAGCGTGACGTGGTCTCTATCCTGCCGGCATTACAGGATCAGCATCCACGCGTTTGGTTTGGTGAAACGGAACTTGCCGATATCAAAGCCTTATATAACGGCGGTTCCGAGATTGGCAGTCTCTATAAAGAGACGCTCGATAATTATCTAGGTGCGAGCACGCCCCAAGGCCATACCAAGTGGCTGAAGGATGCGACTGATGGTCAGCGTCAGGGCTACTGGCGCCTGCCCACGGTGGTCATGCATTACGCCATTACAGGGAATAAAGATTCGTTTAACAAAGCCCTCGGTTTTATGAAAGAATTTTTAGCCCAAGAGCATTGGGAAGACAATGGTAAGGCGAATGGTGAAAAAGACTGCGGCATGAGTGTTGCCAACATCATGATCGGTGCTGGTATGGCATTGGACGTGCTGTGGAATGACCTCGAGCCGGAATTCCGCGAGAAATTCCGCAAGAAATGTCTCTTACAATGTCGCCGTATGTATTGGTATGGTCATTTAAAAAATACCAAAGCTATACATTACTGGCAGGGTGACCCAGCGAACAATCACCGTTGGCATCGCAATGCAGGTATCGCCAGTTGTTTATTTGCTGCGTATACAGGTGCACCAGAAGAACAATGGATTATGCAGAAATTTAAAGAGGAGATGGAGTTTGTGGTTAAATGGTTGCCACATGACGGTACCAGTCACGAATCACCCGGCTATATGACCTTTGGCATTTCACATCTGGTAGTGGGTGTGCACGCAGCGGATCGCTGCTGGGGTACCGATTTTATGCAACATGGATTCTTTAAGAATGTGGCAAAATTTAAAATTCATACCTTGACCAATGATTTTAAAAACACTTTGCATTACGGCGATCAGGGTGGTACTAAAGTTGGCGAATTAAATTATAACGTTGCATTATTTAAATGTGTAGCTGAGCATGGTCTCAAACAAGAGCAGGCGGTCTTGGAAATGATTGCCAAAGAAAAAGGCGCTGGCTGGGGCTGGATGGGTTTACTTTGGTATGATGTGAATAATAGTGGTGGTGAAATTGGCAAGCTCGATACGTCAACGTATTTTGAAGATGTTGGTGTGCTGGTCGCACGCGATAAGTGGGCTGAAGATGGTAAGTCTCTGCTATTTAAATGTGGGCCTCTTGGTGGCTACACCTTAAACAAATACCGTAACGATAATGGCTTCCGTTATATTAACGTTGCGCATGATGACCCAGATGCCAACTCATTCATTTTATATGGCGAAGGTGATTTCTTAGCAGAGTCAGACCGATATTCGCATGCGAAACAATCATCGAATTTAAATACGATTTTAATTAATGGTATGGGTCAACGTGTTGCAGGCCGTGGCGATAACACGACGTGGTCACAACCGGCAAATGGTAAGGTCGATATGACTAAGCTTGCCTATATCACCATGCTGAAGCAAACCGAAGACTTTGATATTATTGCAGGTGAGGCAGCAGGATCATATAATGCTTTAAATAAGGGAGGGACGCAGAAAAACGGACGTCCAGTGCTAGACCGTTTTCGTCGCGCGTTAGTTTTTGCCAAGGGAGATTACGTATTGTCAGTCGATGATATTCGTGCACCAAAAGAAGTTGATATCGATTGGTTAATGCAGGGTCAGAAGCTCGAAGCCGTTAATGAGGAAGAGGGGCGTTATAAGCTGATCAGTAATTCCGGTCCAAGCTGTGAGTTTCAATTCCAAAGCAGTGTGCCGACAACAACAAAAATTGTAACATCTACCGCAGACAAAAAGAAAAAGCCACTTGGCTGGAAGCAGCTCCAGGCGCGAGCGCGTACAGCACAATTGTTTACGGCGTCGGTCTATGATATCTATGCTAAGCAGTTGCGTGTGGATTTAGATGCAAGCAATGCACAGGCGATCGTGGTGACGGTCC
>CBDUFM010000317.1:0-4424 GCA_965366325.1 uncultured bacterium | reverse complement strand
GGCTGAAAAACTCATTATCAGCGGCTTCCTTCAAGAAGTCACCAACACCTTCTTCTCTGACATCTGCAAACAATGGGCGAGCGATAAAATTGTGAGCAGCCTCAGCTAGAAAGTTTGAGGCTAATGGTTATTGTCAAGTATATTAGTGTTTGCAGCTCTTAGCTCCCAAACTGATAATCAATTTCCACAGTTAGAATTAATTTTATTTGCTCCTCATAAGGCTTAGAGACCACTTAAGGAACACAACCTTTAGTTCATCACTTATCTCGACTAATTCCTCAACACTTGCCACGCCATAATCCATACACGCCCTAAGCGATCAACGCAGCCTGATTTTATTCTAATCCCGCATCCCGTCCGTAATCCGCACGCCAAGCTGAGTCTTCGGGCAAGTGCCCCTCATCGTCTACAAGCACCGTTCCCGTCGCACCATGGACATCAAAGCCACATTTTTTCATTTCCGACCATTCCATGCGCTTGCCAGACCAGCCGAGGGCAAGATCCAAAGCTGCGTCGACGAGATTATGATCCCAACTGACAAATCTGTATTTTTTAGCAAAACCTTTTTTATCATTAAAGCGTCCAATCGTGTGCGCGTCGCGTTTGGCGTTTGGATTTGAATCGGCGACGACATTAGCATAGGCGTGGACTAATTTTTTATCATGCGGGTAATCTCGAATCATCGCTTGGCTTTCTGGGTCTGTTGGGCCCGCCAATGTTTTGCCGTCTGGGTTAAATCCCTGCGGGCCATCCGTCGCCCCACCCATTAAACTAATTTTTCCCTTAATCGCATTATGATGCAGCCATATATTTCGCATCCAACCTGGCTGTGCACCAACACTCAGATCACCATGTATAAAATTGTGATGCAGATTTATATGTTCGTTACAGCCCTGTGCCGCAAACATCACTGATCCTAATATCACATTATTGCGGTAAGTATTTTCTAGGCCACAATCCTTATCCATTAAGGCCATGCCGCGCTCGATGCGCTCAAAGCGACTATCTTCTATCAAACAGCCCTTGGTCGTATACCAGACTATCCCACCACCATGCCAACCACCCTCGCGCTGGCTGGTGTAGGGACGATCTGAAAAATGGCAGTCTTGCACCACCATGTTCTCATAGGGCTTCATCTCTGGTGGTTGCCCAAAAGGAAAGCGCTCTCCCTCTGCCGCTGCCTTCCATTTTCTTTCGGCGGCAAAGGTAAAAATAAAGGATGAGTTTTCATAATAATCACCGTAAAGATGGTGAAAATGACAGCGACGCCACGTTAAATTACGGCGATTACCATCCCACATAACGAACATATAATATGCTGCATTCTTAACCTCGATCCCGTCAAACAAAAAACCGTCTATCTGGTGGTCTATATAAATGCGGTGACCATAGCCCTTGGTCGTTACAATTGTTGTTTCGCCTCTATCTAGTCGCCCCTTTTCGTAAGCCAAAGCAGCTTTCCACTTCGACTCAGACCAGCCCATATCAATAACCGGCTGTTCTCCCGGCCATGCAATCCAATGCCGTGCAGACTCTCGCCCTATTGCTAACACATGTGCATTTTTCTTGCCCGCAGCTGCTGGACTATCCACCACATAGTGACCACCACGTAAATACAACGTCGCCTGTGCAGGGTTTTGCACTGCCTCCTTTGCACGTTGCAGGGTTTTCCACGGCTTCTCAAAATTACCAGCATGTGCATCATCGCCATTGGGACTGACGAAATAAAACCCGGTTTTAGTGACCGTTATACGAAATTCCTGCTCGGCCTGAAGGCCCGCCCTATCCTGTACGTGGATTTTCACCGTCTGCGACCGCTCAGCAGCTTGTCCATCATCCGGACCATTAATCTCAGGTGCTAACCAAGAAATGGTACCCTTGCTTGGATCAATGGTCATGCCCGCCGGTGCCAACAATAGCTTAAATCGATATGGCCACGTACCACCAATCACCGCCGGACGAATATTATACTCCGTCCCTGGATAAGCCTTGGCCAAAGGCACGGAGATAAAACGCAACTGACTAAATGCAGGCGAAAGCTCTGGCCGTGCAAAACACGTCTGCTCCGCTTCAAGGCCCCAAACACACGTCATGCAACACAGACATAAAAGCAATCGTAAGGTATTCATCATGCAGGATCCCCTTTGACAGACAGCCATTAAACTGCTCTCTCAAGGACCTACAATCTTATCCATAATTTATGACAATGTATTTTATACCAGCGCTTCAGATAGTAGACTTATAAGCCCGCCTTCATTAAAGCAGCTTCAATATCACTATCAGCAAAACTGCCCGGATGTCCACGCTTGATGATCCTTCCCGCGTGGTCAATTAAGACGAGATGCGGAATCCCAGAAATGCCGTAGTCATTGTCTGACAAGCTCTCAGAAACCACTATCTGATAAGCAATCTCATGATCTGCTATAAATTGTTCCACAGCTTGACTACTACGATCGGTATAGCCGATAATGACCAAGCCACGCTCTGCGTACTGTTGATGCCACTGATTGAGATGCGGAATGCTGCTGACGCAGGGTCCACACCAGGTGGCCCAGAAATCAACCACGACAACCTTGCCGCTATAGGAGTCGAGACTGAAGAGCCCCTCTCCCTCGGTATTATAGGTCTCGACCGCGCTTAATGCTGGTGCGGCTTTGCCAATGGCACTCGCAGCGGGATACTGCACAGCTTGAAAACAGCCTGCCAGCATGAAAGACAAGACGCTCAATGAACAGAGAACAACACGGTTTAAGCTCAGCACGGGGGTGCTCCTCATGAGTATACTGATTAGTACGCAAGTAAATCCTATCCGTTTGCAGTATAGCCGCTTGCACAGATTTGTCATTGGTACAAGGCAGATCAGCGACAGACTCCAAGGATGCTTGATGTTGAATCTATCCGTAGCCAGTTCCCTGGCCTAGACGATGAATCTCACGGTAAGCCGCTGGTTTACCTCGATACCGGCGCCAGCGCGCAAAAACCGCTCGCCGTCATTGAGCGTATGGATTCGTTTTTACGCCACGAATACGGCACCGTGCATCGCGGCCTCTACCAACGCAGCATAGCTTCTACCCAGAGCTTTGAAAACGCACGCGAGACCATTGCTACTTTCCTCCATGCACCCAGCGCGAGTAACATCGTTTTTACCATGGGCTGCACTGACGCGATAAACTTAGTTGCGTGGTCATGGGGTCGCGCCCACCTCGAAGAAGGCGACAAGATATTAATTACCGCGATGGAGCATCATGCCAACATCGTACCGTGGCAATTAATCTGTGAACAAACTGGCGCTAAATTAATCGTCTGTCCTATCCATGACGACGGCAGCCTCGATCTAGACGCCTATGACAAACTCCTCGACAACTCCGTTAAACTGGTATCGATGGTGCATATTTCAAATGCCCTCGGCACGATTAATCCAGTTAAAGACTGCATTAAAAAGGCTCATGCTGTCGGCGCTAAATTCTTAGTCGATGCTGCACAATCGACACCACATATCGCGGTTGATGTACAAGATTTGGACTGTGATTTCCTCGCCTTTTCCAGCCACAAAATTTATGGTCCGACCGGCATTGGCGTGCTCTACGGCAAAGCCGACGTCCTCGCATCCATGCCACCTTGGCGCGGCGGCGGTGAAATGATCGAACGCGTTACCTTTGAGAAAACGACCTACGCCAAGCCACCGGGACGCTTTGAGGCTGGCACCCCACCAATTGTTGAAGCCATCGGCATGGCTGCAGCTTGTGACTGGTTAATGAATATTGGCTTTGATGCGATTGCCAAAAAAGACGAGGCACTCTTTGCCTACGCCGAAGAACAACTCGCACAGATTCCTCAATTAAAGCGCATTGGCCAAGCGGCTGAGCGCAGCACCGTCCTGTCCTTTACGATGCAGGATGCCCATGCCAGTGACGTTTCCAATATTCTTGATATGGAAGGCATCGCCATTCGTGCTGGTCATCACTGTGCCCAGCCGGTCATGGATCGCTTTGGCATCCCAGCGACTGCGCGCATCAGCCTTGGCATCTATAATAATCAGGATGACATTGATCGTGCCGTTGTCGCACTGAAAAAGGTAGCAGACCTGTTCTCCTAATACTCGAAAAAATGTAACCTTTAAGCATAGACAGAGATCTTTGATAAACACCCTCAATTAGCCACAGGAAATAATCATGAGCAAAGCTACTATTTATCATAATCCACGCTGCAGCAAAAGCCGCGACTCGCTCGCCCTGCTTGAAGAAAAAGGCTACGACTGCAGTGTTATAGAATACCTGAGCGACACCCCTAGCAAAGACGAACTCAAAGAAATTTGCAAAAAGATGAACGGCGATGCACGTACAATCTTACGCGAAAAAGAATCCCTGTGGCAAGACACCCACAAAGCACTGAATCCAAGCAATGAAGACCTTCTCGATCTCATG
>CBDUFM010000316.1:0-4445 GCA_965366325.1 uncultured bacterium | reverse complement strand
AACGCTCCTACACACCGTCACCCATCTGTACACCAGCACGCGTGAGCATGATAACGGGGCTCTATCCAACGCGTCACGGCGCTTACTCAATTGGCATGGCACCCGTGCCCGCCCTCGAACAACCGACGCTTGCCCATCATTTAAAAGATGCCGGCTACGACACCGCCATCATTGGCAAAACCCATTTTGTCGCGCGACACCTCGAAGAAAAACACGTCGCCGGCCTACCCATAGAAGAAAAACATTTAAACGATAAAACACTAGGTGATGGCGACCCGAGCGATGCGTACTGGGACAATTTCGACGGCCCCTATGTCGGCTTTGACTTTGTCCGACACTGCTCGGCGCACACTAGCGATCGACGTCCGCACGCTCACTATCGCTCTTGGCTCAATAAAAAGGGCCTTAATCTGGATGCGCTACATCATCATTTTGATGCCGATGGAAATCCGGTAAAAATCCCCATCGGTGCGTGGGAGAAAAAAGCAGAAGATACGCAGACAGCATGGATTTGTGAAGAATCAATTAACTGGATAGACACGCACAAAGACAAGCCTTGGTTCTGCATGATGAATCTTCAAGACCCACACCCACCCTTTGTTTGTCCCGAGGATTATTTTAATGCCGTCGATATGAGTGAGGTTACACTCCATCAATTCAAAGATGGCGAAAATGAAGGAAAGCCACCATTTTATCAGCGCTTTATTGATGGTGAGTATTGGACCGATGACGACAACACCAAGTTTTGGGATGGTATAAACCTTCCCGCCATGAGCCAAGACAAGAGCCCTGCCGATAAAGCGATTTGCGTGCAGGCTTATATTGGCATGGTCAATATGTTAGATGATTATTTAGGAAACGTGTTTAATTATCTCGACGAAACAAATCAACGCGACAACACCCTCATCATCTTTACCAGTGACCATGGTGAAGAACTTGGTGAACATGGCTTGTGGGGAAAAGGCGTTTCGGCTACCGATGGCAATCAGCGCATTCCCGGAATTATGTCGTGGCCAGCGCGACAAAATGGTGATGGGGGATTAAATCCAAGCTTTTTCAATCTAGTTGACATGATGCCAACCATTTTAGATGCCGCTGGCGTTGACATTCCGATTGGCGTTCAGGGCATCAGCCTACTCGGCGCACTCAACGGTGACTGTGTGCGCGACTGGGCCCTCATTGACAATCAACCAACGGTCAACTTCCACCAACAAACACTGGTGCACAACAATTTCAAACTGGTTTGTTACAAACACAATAGTTATGGTGAATTGTACGACCTAGATGCGGATCCCATGCAATATCAAAATCTCTACGATGATTCCGCCTACAGCGAGAAAAAGCAAGAGATGCTGATTAAACTGGTTCAGGTTAATATGGAATGTGCAGGCAAACAGCCACGGCGCGTTGCCCACGCTTAAGACGCTATCGTCAACAGGTCAGCATAGCTCAATTCTGCCCCCAGCGCCGTCCACACGACTTGCCAAGGTAATGAGATTCACCATTATGGGACTACTATGATCGGCATTGACCTCGGAACCACTAATAGCCTTGTTGCTTATAACAGCAGCACGGGACCGCAAATCATACCTAACGAACTCGGGGATGACTTAACCCCGTCGGCCATTGCCCTCACCAAAGACGAACAGGTCTTAGTGGGCCGCGCCGCCAAAGACCGGCTCGTTTCGGACCCCGAGTCTGGTATCGCTTTTTTTAAACGTGATATGGGCAGTGATAAAACCTATTCTTTTGGAGGCCGTAAATGGAGCCCCATAGAATGCTCTGCGCTGGTCCTGCAAGCCTTACGCACAAATGCCGAACGACATTTACAACAAACTATCACTAGCGCAGTTATTTCCGTGCCGGCTTATTTCAATGACAGCCAACGTCAGGCAACCATAGAGGCCGCAAGCATCGCCGGCCTTAGCGTTGACCGTCTTATAAATGAACCCACCGCTGCCGCTCTTGCCTTTGGTTATCAAAATCCTGATGCCGAAAAACAAGTCATGGTTTTTGACATTGGTGGCGGCACCTTTGATATTACCATCTTAGATATATTTGATAATATTGTCGAAGTTTCAGCATCAGGCGGCATCAGCCGACTCGGTGGCGAAGATTACACCGAAGCTTATTTACAGTTTCTCGCTGAAAAGCATTTTGTTGAAATCGGCGGCTCCTATCATCATCGTTTACGCCAGCAAACCGAAGTGATCAAACGGCGCTTCTGCAGCGAAAGCAGCTTTAAAGCGAAATTCGCCGATAAAGAAATCGACGCGAGTTACCTTGATTTCCAAAACTCCACCAGTGAGCATACCGCACGCCTCAAGCCAATTGTACAACGCGCGCTGCGTGACGCTAAAGTTAATGTTTTGGATCTCGATGATGTATTGTTAGTGGGTGGCGCTAGCCGCATGCCCGTCATCAAAGAATTTATCCATGAAGAACTTCATCAGAAAATCAACAACAGTATTGATCCCGATCGTGTCGTTGCACTAGGCGCAGCCATACAAGCAGCCCTGTGCCACAAAGAAAGCTCGGTACAAGATATTGTTCTGACCGATGTGTCACCACATTCACTAGGCATCGCAACGGCAAAAGAACTGAGTCCCGGCAAAATAAAAGACGGCTACTTCTCTCCTATTATTGATCGCAATACAACCATTCCCTGTAGTCGCTCAGAGGATTTTCACACCCTCACACCCAAACAGGATCAAATAGAAATTGTCGTGTACCAAGGTGAACACCGACGAACTGCTGAGAATACAAAGTTAGGATCTTTCACCATCAAAGGTCTCCACAGCAAAAACAAAGACAGCAGCGGCCAAGTCAATGTCCGTTTCACCTATGACATGAACGGCCTCCTAGAAGTTGAGGCCACTAGGCTGCATGATGGACACAAAGAAAGTATCCTCATCGAACAACGCCCTGGCGCACTCAAACCTGGCGACAAACAACGAGCCATTGAGCGACTGGCCGCATTAAAAATTGCGCCTGAAGACACCCTGGTTAACCGCGCCTTGATTGAACGCGCACAACGACTCTTTGAAGACCTACAAGGTCGCGAACGCAGCCAGCTTACCTTTTTTCTCGATCAATTTGAAGCCGCACTTGAAGAACAAGATAAAGCAGTGATCGAACAAACGGGCAAGCTGCTTAAAGATTTTTTAAGTGATTATTTTCAAGACGAAGATGAACACCAATCGTTTTAAACCCCATGACGGATTATCACGCTATTCTTGGCCTCGCGGGCACTGACTTCAGCAAAAAAGACCTGCGTCGCAGTTATGCGCGACTCATAAAAAAACACCGCCCCGAAGATGATCCAGAGGCCTTTCAGCGCATACACCAAGCGTACCAAGATGCCCTGGCTGCGCTCGCTTATCAGGATAACCACGCGCAGAGCAGCCATAACACAGCGTGGCCTAACAGTATCGACGCAGATGACAATGATGATGACGAGGGCAAACAAGAGCGCGACTCTTTAGACAGACAGGAACATCCGGCGAACGCGCCGTTTTCTAGCATAAATGACGCAGATATTGCAGAGGAGCACAGCCAAACAGCGAGCACGCAAGAGCAACAGGCTCCCTTTGCCGCCATCGATGACACTCACATCAATGAACAAACTGAGGCAACTGAGAATGCACACGAGATATGGCGCGGACTCTGTGCCGCAGTGGATAGCAATCAACACAGCATGCACGCCCTCAGTATCGACCTCCTAGCCATCTCTGCCTTCGCCAAAGATAAAGCCACCTATTGGTCTGATTGGGAGGAACTCCTCTTGGCGCACTGGGAGAACCCAACCTGCGTGCAAGCCTGCGTACAGCTACCAGCCACCGTACTTGTTGATGCCATCGAAAACGGCTGCGAGGAAATCTATGAGCGCATCCTCATGCACATCCATGCGTCCCAGCTCCACGAACAAGCCATTGCGCTACTCAATGAACTCAACACGCGACTGCTCTTTAACGAGGAACCACAATTACTCAGCCATGCTGAGCGCTTACTCAGCCACACTGCATTGCTTGATGCCGACGGCTCTCAACAACTTTTAGATATTATCTATGAACTCTACGATCAGGCTGATGTCTACGTGAGCGACATCCTCGAAATGAAAATAATTGCAGGGCATGAAATTGAAGAATGGCCCTATCCACAACGCCAATTACTCGAAGAGACCAGCACGCGTCAGGATATTACTAAACGTGCCTTAAAATGCTCACCATTATCCGAGTTATCATCTGCTATGGCAGATATGGATGATGAAACATGCATACGTAATTACATTCTCTATGAAAACCCTCGCTTCGGGCAACACATTAATAGAAAAGATAAACGCGATACATTTATTTCATTCGCTGTGATTATCTCCGTCTTTATTTTCCTCATGTACATCCTCATTAAATGGATTAGCTAGGAAACGACATGGCCATCATCGACGA
>CBDUFM010000315.1:0-4449 GCA_965366325.1 uncultured bacterium | reverse complement strand
CATTTAGATATATTTGATGCTGTGCACGGTAGCAGCGAGACTTGCAATTTAGGTGGTGCACAAAAGGCCGCCCTGCTCAAAGAGCACTACCAGACCTATGATTATATTGGTGACTGTGCCCGCGATCTGCCGATTTGGAAAGACTGTGATCAGAAATTATTAGCAGGTAATAAGCGTTCATTGGCATCTGGCTTTACCTTTAGCAAAGAGTTTTCCGATTCACATTCCTTGCTGAAGTCACTGATTAAATTGATGCGCCCACATCAGTGGCTAAAAAACATGTTGATCTTTTTGCCGATGCTTTTGGCATTTAAGATCAGCGATGCCGAACTCTGGGGTCTCGGCGGCCTAAGCTTTGCCTGTTTTAGTCTGATTGCCTCAGTTGTGTATATTATTAATGACAGCTTAGATATTGAAAATGATCGTAAGCATCCGAAAAAGAAAAAACGTCCGATAGCCGCCAGTAAGGTGTCTATCCCAATGGCTATCGTGCTTGCAACGTTGTTGGCCGTCGTTTCGTTGTCTGCATCCGTGTTCTTAACTGAAAACTTAAAATTGTTATATGTGTTGCTTGGCTATTTAGCGATGACCTCGCTATATACGTTTTACTGTAAGCGCGTGGTCATTTTAGATGTTCTATTTTTAGCGGGTCTCTTTACCTTCCGTATTATTGGCGGCGCGGTAGTCTTAGACATTACTTTAACCCCGTGGCTCTTGGCCTTTTCGATGTTTTTGTTTAGCAGTTTGGCTATGGTTAAACGTTGGATTGACTTGTTGCATTTAGAAGCAAGCGGCAAGACCGAATCCAGTGGCCGTGGTTATCAGGTTGATGATCGCTCGGTGCTCTTGCACATGGGCAGCGCGGCAGCGATGTGTACGGTTTTAGTATTCAGTTTATTCGTCAATGAAAAAAGCATTGAGACCCCGGCCGTTTACTTGTACCCCCAAGTATTATGGCTGCTTTGTCCGTTACTGATGTATTGGTTAATGCGTATATGGTTTTTGGCCTCGCGTGGCTTGGTCTCTGAGGATCCAGTGATGTTTGCTGCCAAGGATAAGGTTACCTATATTATTTTATTCCTCAGTGTTGGCCTCGTCCTTGCGGCCAAGGGAAATATCCTGTGAAATCAGTTGAGCAGGAACAACAGGGCTGGGGTCGTTATCCCATTGAGGCATCGAAGTGCTTTCGTCCGGAGCGGATGCGCGATGTACAGGCAGTTTGTCGCAATTCGGATAATATTATTCCTTTCGGGCTTGGGCGCAGTTATGGCGACGCCGCATTAAACAAAGGTCACGACACGCTACTGTATCGGCGTATGAAACGATTTCTGAGTTTCGATTTACCGACCGGCGTATTGGAATGCGAGGGTGGGGTGAGCCTCGCCGAGGTAATTAAATTTTCACTGTCCAAGGGCTACTTTGTGCCGGTGACGCCCGGTACCAAGTTTGTGACCGTTGCCGGTGCAATTGCTGCCGATGTACATGGCAAGAATCATCATCGCGATGGCTGCTTTTCAAATTTCGTGGAGAGCATCGAATTACTGACAGCGAGTGGAAAAATCATGCGCTGCTCGCCCCAGCGACAACCTGAGTTATTCTGGGCGACAGTTGGCGGTATGGGTTTGACTGGCGTTATTTTACGCGCGACCTTAAGGCTCATGCCGGTTGAATCAGGCTATATTGAAGTGACTCATAAAAAGGCTTCGAACTTAGATGAGGGCCTGCAGTTATTTGAAAAGCATGCAGATACCCATCAATACTCGGTGGCGTGGATCGACTGTATCGCTCGAGGTGATAAATTAGGCCGTTCAGTTTTAATGCTCGGTAATCATGCGCGCTATGATCAGCTCAATGAGAAACAGCAGCGACGTGCCTTGCGTCCAAAGTTAAAACGTAAGAAAAATATCCCGTTTAATTTTCCCTCCTTTGCCTTAAGTCCATTTACGGTGAGCTGCTTTAATAAACTGTTTTATTGGAAGCACAGTAACAATACCAAGATTGTGGATTACGATCAATTTTTCTATCCGCTGGACTCAATCGACAATTGGAATCGCATGTACGGTAAGCGTGGCTTCGTGCAGTACCAATGTGTGCTGCCGTGGTCAAACGGTGCGGCGGCAATGCGTAAGATATTAGAGAAACTAGCAGCTAGCGGACGCGCCTCGTTTTTAGCGGTCTTAAAGGCCTTTGGTGAAAACGGTTCTGGGCTTTTGTCTTTTCCTATGCCGGGTTTGACCTTGGCTTTGGATATTCCGAACGGTGATGGCCTAGAGGATTTTCTGCACGAGCTAGACGCAATCGTATTAGAAAATGACGGTCGTTTATATCTTGCCAAAGATAGCTGCATGCGCGCATCCGATTTTAAGCAGATGTATCCGCAGTTAGATGAATTTTTAGAGATTAAACAGCGCATTGATCCGCAGAATATTTATCAATCTAGTTTAGCACGGCGCTTAGGCATGGTGCCCACATGAAGATTGTGATTATCGGAGCGAGTTCAGCGATTGCCCGAGCTCTGGCACTCGAGGCTGGCAAGCAAGATGAGCTGATTTTGGCGGGCCGCGACCTTGATGATCTTGAAGATTCTGCGGCAGACATTGCCTTGCAGCGTTCGGCCTCGACGCATGCCCTTGAATTTGATATTGGCAAGCGCGACCAGCATGAATTATTTATGCAGCAGTGTAAGAGCATGCTTGGGCATATTGATGCGATATTCTTTTGTCATGGTCAGATGTTTGATCAGGCCCAGGCCGAGCGTGATCCTGAAGCGGCGGCGTCGATGCTGGATATCAATTACACAGCGACGGTATTGCTGGCCAATCGTATGGTCGAGCATATGCGCGAGCGTGATACCGGCGTTTTATGTTTTGTCTCGTCGGTAGCAGGTGATCGCGGTCGCCAAAGTAATTTTATTTACGGATCGAGTAAGGCGGCTTTAAATACCTATGTCACGGGTCTGCAACATCGTCTGGTGCCGTGTAATGTGCATGCGCTCTTAGTGAAGCCTGGTTTTGTCGACACGGCAATGACCTGGGGTGTACCGGGCATGTTCCTCGTTGCATCACCTGAAAAAGTGGCGGCTGATATATGGCGTGCGATTCGTAAACGTAAGCATGTGCTCTATACGCCGTGGTTTTGGTGGATTATTATGACGATTATTAAAGCGGTCCCACGTTTTGTCTTTCATAAGAGTAAACTCTAATGCAGTGGCTTATTCTCGCTTTTGCAATTATCGCCAATGCGGCGGCTAATATTAGCATCAAAGCAGGAATGCTGCGTTTTGCTGCGATGGATGCAGAAACCAGCATTATTAAAAAAGTCATTATGCAGCCGTATCTATGGCTGGGTGCCAGTTGCTTTGGCTTGGCGCTCCTGGCTTATTCTTACACACTCTCTAAAATGGATTTAAGCGTTGCTTATCCAATTATGACGAGTGTCGGTTTACTTGTTGTGGCCTTGGCATCGTTTTTGATGTTTCAGGAATCATTTACGGCGCTCAAAATTTTAGGCACGGTTTTGATTATTGCCGGTGTGATCTTAGTCTCACTGTAGGCGCGTATAATTGCGTCGTGCGCGAATGTGCTCAGCGCCAGTGATCTGGTATCTCACCCGAATAATTATAGCAGCGAATCAGAGCGAATTGGCGGACTAATTTACCTTTGATCTTGATATCCAGGATTTCTTTTTTCACTGCGACGCGCTCGAAGTATCGGCTTAATTCCTTGAGGCTTTTATCCAAGCGTTCTGGGCTTTTAGCAACAAATAATGCGTTTTGCCCTTTCAGTACCGAAAAATCATCGAGTAGGCGAAAGTGCTGGCCATGCGTGCGACTGGATTCCCACAGATAGACATGTGGGTGCGAGGGTGTGTAAAAGGCTAGCTGCGCAACGAAGCCATACTGCGGGCCACAGACAAAGGCAGGCGCTTTAGAATTGAAAAGGCGATGTTCTTCGTCAATCCAAGCACCGAGATCGCGCCAGCCATAAATGTCATTCACTTTATCGCTATTAATACGCGAAGAATATTTAATGTCGCCTTTATACTGAATAAGTTTATTGGGATATATGGAAACAGCGGCGAGGACAATATTAACGAGCAGTAATATCAGTACGGCGGGTGTATAGACCCAAAATAGGGGCTGCTTTAACAGCGGTGTTTTGCTGTCAGCAGTGACGTCTCGGCTCTGCCAATGGAGTGGTGCAAGGACGATGAGTGCGACATAAGCAACGGCTGGCCAGTGACCACCCACTTGCTGGCCAAAGCTACGGTAGAGAAAATAGGCGATGGGAATCAAGCTAAAGATAGCAAGGAAGCCCCAGCAATGCTGTGCAGACGGACGCGTGAGTCGTTTGGCAAAAGCATTGACGGTGTAGAGGTACAGCCCCGGGCTAATGCCAATGGCGAGGGTGCCGAATAATAATTCCAGCACATGCTTGAGTTCAAATAATT
>CBDUFM010000314.1:0-4469 GCA_965366325.1 uncultured bacterium | reverse complement strand
CCTGCTTTGGCAAGACCTTTCATGTGGTCGGCGCGATGACCTCGTGGCGCGAACACCACAACACAGTGCTCAGTTGCCTCGACAGTAACTCAGCACTCATAAGCGTGCCCACAGCAGCCATTCAAAAGGCATTACCAGATAACGCGTTATTCAATGATATTTTTCAGTACCACGGCATCTTTGATGGGCGCGCCATAACTGATTGCATCGGCTATGAGCCACAGCTATCACTCAAAAAAGGTATCGACCTAGTCATCAAGGCCATGGATAGTGAAGAAAAAATCCCCGAGCGCTATGAGCCCGAGGATTGGGAAACTGCTTTAATCAAGCAGTATAGCTAAGCAGTACAATCTTATTCAATAAGTGTGCGCGCCTGATCAACGTAATAACCAGATTCATATTTATCAATAAACTTACGCACCGCTCTCTCAAAGGATGCACTGTTCTTTTGCTCACCTGTAACGCTGAGGAATTTCTGGAAATCTTTACCAGCTTTAAATTGCTCATCATTCTTCAAAGCCTTTAAGCGCTCTTTAAATACATCCGCTGAGTCATGCCCCTTTAATAAATCAGACATAAGGTCATTTAATGCATAGGCACGGAACACATCACCTGCTTCACTGACGCTCGTAATTTCCTGCTCAACAATCTCCTGCCACTTCTTGACCTGATCGATAGTGGCTTGCGCCGCAGAAGCATCACGGTCCTTCTCAATCATCTTTTCCAATTCACTCAAGCCGCTCCCAACCTTGCCGGCTGCGATTTTTTCTTCGACCTTAGCAACGCGCAAAGAGATAGAAGCCTTTGGAAACTGTGGAATACTGCCGGTTTTTGCAAAATCACTGACATCCGCCAGCAACTGTTCAATCGTCGCGTCTTGCAAAGCACCCGGGTGTCCGGTCCATGCAACGTTACCCTTACTGTCCACCAAAAATACACGCGGGATACCGGTCACCCCATAATCATCCCCGATATTAGCGCCAATGCTGATTAAATAGGTCATGCCCTTGCTTTTGATCATATCTTCTAGACCGCGGCTACTCGCATCGGTATGGCCAATGACGACCAAGCCCTGCTTGCCATATTTCTTGTGTAAGCCTTCGACATGAGGAATAGATGAGACACAGGGTCCGCACCAGGTCGCCCAAAAATCTATCAAGATTACTTTGCCGCGATAATTATTGATATCGATAGCGGCACCATCTGCACTATTTAATGACTTGATGGACCCGATGGACGGCGCTGGATCACCAATCGCAAGACTTGCCGCCGACAGTGGCTGGCTAAGCACACCGAGGCATACAAAGGTCAATGCAAAACTAAGCAAAACAAAGTAACGCATAAAAAATCTCCTGCCAGAATCGTATTCTAGGCAGGAGACTTACAAGCTAATTCGCTACCAATGCTATTACTTAACGCACAATAACTTAAGAGGCGACGCTAGCCGCTTTCAAATCTAAGTAGGCGATTTCATCTTGACTGAGCTTACAGCCCAAGGCTTCAATATTCGCGTTGGCTTCTTCCGCATTGCGTGAGCCAACCAGCGCAAAGGTTGGGAACTCTTGATTCAAGACAAAGGCCAAGGCCATTTGTGCAATACTCAGGCCCTTTTGTTTGCCCAATTCTTCGCAGCGTTCTAAGCGCTGCCAATTATCCTCACAAACATAGCAACGAATCGTATGCTCTTCAAAATTATCTTTTTCGGCTTCGAAATTAGCGCGCGTTAAACGGCCCGTCATAAAGCCGCGCGCCAAACTCGACCAGGAGAACACGGGCACCTGATTATCAGCATACCACGCACGGTCCGCTGCATGCTTGGGACCGCTAATAGTAATGCAGTCGCTACCCCATGGAGAGTCAATTTGATCAGCCAAAGAAAAATTCGGGCTGCTACACAACATGCGCTGCATGCCGTGCGCATCCGCATACGCATTAAATTCTGCGATACGTTCTGTCGTCCAGTTTGATCCACCAATACACGTAATACGGCCTGCCTGCACCTCTTCATGCAAAGCTTCAACCAAAGGTCCAACCGGCACGCTTGGGTCATCACGATGGAACATCCAAATATCAAAATGCTCAACCTGCATGCGTTCCAGAGAATCTGCGATATCTGATCGAATGGCCTCTGCGGTTACGCGCTTACCGTCAGCGTTATGATGACAGCCCTTCGACAAAATCACGACCTGATCACGATTCCCACGTGCTTTAACCCACAGGCCAAAGGTGCGATCACAAGCGCCACCACCATAAATGTGGCCATTATCAAAACAATTAATGCCAGTTGCTGCTGCTGCATCCAAAATAGCAAAACTGTCTTGAATAGATTGTTCGTCCGCATCAGACAACATCATGCAGCCCTGTGCGAGGCGAGAGATGTCTTTATCTAATCCGGTAATACGTCCATATTGCATAGTCATTAGCCTTATCCTTTACATCTTTAAAGTTATTCGAAAGGGTATTTTAAATTAATTTTAGCACGCACTTCATCCATGATCGCCATGATCTGGCGGCTATCTGCATGCGTCACAAGCGGACACTCGGTTAAACCGGCCTGCACACAACGAGCGACTTCAGCTACTTCATACTCAAAGCCATTAGCAGCATGCGCTTGTTCAGATACCGTTTCTTCACTACCGACATTTAAAGTAGCCTTGGTCGTACACCAAAAAGGACCCTCTATACGAATACTGCCTTTGCTTCCATGAATAAAAGCCGTTGAATCCAGCGCACACTGCACTGAGCAATCAATAACAGCCAATGCCCCACTCTCGTAACCAAGCAGCATGGAGCACTGCTCATCAACACCGGTCGTACCAATATCAGCAACAGCCTCAATCGCACGCGGTGCATCGGGGAAAAAGCGCTGTGCCAAGGCAACCACATAGACTCCAACATCCAATAACGAACCACCAGCTAATTCGGGATTAAATAAACGCCCCTCTGGGTTCATGCCTGTATTAAAGCCAAAGGATGCTTTGATCTGTTTGACGTCACCAATTTTGCCTGCTGCAACCCAATCTTGCACCTGACGCATAACCGGCAAACACCGTGTCCACATTGCTTCCATTAAAAATACTTTATTCGCTTCTGCGCAGGCTATTAATTCGGCGACCTGCTTTCCATTGACGCACAATGGTTTTTCACAGAGGACTGCCTTACCAGCATTCAAGGCCAGCTTGGCCGTTTCTAAATGATAGGGATGCGGCGTGGCAACATAGATGCAATCAACCTGCTCATCTGCAACCAAGGCCTCATACGAATCATAAACCGTTGCCACCTTATATTCATCAGCAAATGCTTGTGCGCGATCTAATGAACGACTAGCTACCGCAGCAATCTCAGAGCCCTCGGTAACGGCGATGCCCTGTGCAAAACGGCGGGCGATAGCCCCTGGTCCTAAAATACCCCACTTAAAACTCATCCGAGCTCCCTCTTTTTCCTGACATGTCTAGGCTCATGCTGCCAAATGTGCATGCGCGGCGCTAGCAGATTGAATCGCTTAACTGCGACATATGTGCTGAATTCTACAAGCACATATATTAAATCTAGACACAATCGTGCTGCATACTAGGATAATTCTGCTATGGCTAAGGCTCCTACCGTTCATTCCCTGTCTCCCTTTGCTGCCGGTCGCACAGATTTGCATGGCGACCATACGCGTGATATCTACCGTGAAGCTGGCCTCCAAGACTGGACCCTGCACTACACCTATCGTGGCCTTGGCCGCATCAGTGGTCGTCAGCAAAACTACTACAGTCCTGTCGGCGATGTCCTCCTGCATAAGCCACGCATTGTCAGTGATTATGGTATTGAAGACAGCCACAAAGAATGGACCCACCTATGGGCCACCTTTCAAATGCCCAATGAATGGTTTTCCTTATTAACATGGCCAGAAATTTTACCGGGGATCTATTGCCTACACATCGAAGACTTAGAAATGCGCAGCTTAATTGAACGCATGCTCTTTGATATGATCGCACTCTTTAAGGGACCACAATTAAACCGCATCGGCATTTGCACGAGCATCTTACATTCCATTTTATTATGCTGCGACAGCATCAACACCCAAAGCAATCATAAACGCCTCGATCCACGCATCCAAGTAAGCATGCGGTTCATGCACCGCCACCTCGATCATGCATTACAAGTCCAACAATTAGCCGACAGCGCACAGCTATCCATCTCACGCTACGCGCATTTATTTCGCGAGCAAACAGGACTCGCGCCCCTACAATATCTAGAGCGCGAACGCATGCAGCGCGCCTGTAATGATTTAATTATGAGCGCCAAGCCCATTGCTGAAATTGCCGAAGACGTCGGCATTCAAGACCCAGCCTATTTCACGCGTCTCTTTCGTCGCCACACGGGCACCACACCGCGCAACTTTCGCAAGCGAAACATCAATAATCAAGGCAGTTCCAGCGACTAACTCAGGGCACTGCGTTCCTCCGTTGCACGCTTACCTA
>CBDUFM010000313.1:0-4482 GCA_965366325.1 uncultured bacterium | reverse complement strand
TAGCGACTAAAGCACCCTACCTGTTATTAAAGCTTGCTCCGCAGCTGGCACAGCAGCAGATCGCAGAACTCTTTCCAGGCTTGATGCAGAGCTGGGTTGTGTCCGTGGATCGTGAATGCAAGGAGTGCCTCGCTTTGGTCGATTTGCGTAGCGTGGATAGAACGGCTGAGCCAAGGCGGACAGCGCTTTGTCTAAGCTCGCAGGGGTCACAGCAGCATATTGAGGCGGAGCCCAGATATCGTGCAGCCTTAGTGAATCAGGCTGAGCGCTATCTTTACGACCCAGACCCAGCCATCCTCGTCGCAGGGGTCAGTAGTGGTCTCAGTGCCTACGGCAACTTCTCTGTCTTGGCCCAGAGTCATGCGACGATGGATAGTTCGAATGCCCTGCTGCTCACAAGTGAGGAGTACTACCCAGATTTTCCTGGACGTATTTTTAAGATAGTGCATCAAGAGCCCTTGCAGCGTAAGTCCGTAGGGCGTTATTTGAAAGCGCAGGGTATCAGCCGTGCGCATGTGTGGCGCTGTCAGTCGCGACAATCGGTGAAGGAGCTGCGTGCCCAGTTCAAGTTGCAGGATGCGGCTGCGCCGAGCTGTGTTGCGCTTGGACTCCCCGATGGCCAGCAGCTGTTTATGCTGCTTGAACGGGTCAGCCCGTCGACAGGCTGACGCGAACAAACAGCATCGCCAAGGCTGCGTAATACTAGCAGCACCTGTTCTGTGTTGTCATCTCTAGGTCATAAGTTTCACGCGAGGAAATGTGCATGTCAGTCAACCAAGCTGTTCAAGATCGTTACAGTGCCGCTGCTCAGGAATTTGAGCTCGCCCTGTGTTGCCCTGTTGCCGATTATGACAAGGCCTTACTCGAGCCGATTCCTGATGAGGTGCTTGAGCGTGACTATGGTTGTGGTGATCCGTCACGCTTTGTCGCAGTCGGTGATACGGTTCTCGATCTTGGATCGGGCGGTGGCAAGATTTGTTTTATTGCGAGTCAGATTGTTGGTAAGTCGGGCAAGGTTATTGGTGTTGACCGTAACCGCGAGATGCTGGCGCTTGCCCATCAATCAGCACCAAAAGTTGCTGAAAACATTGGTTATAATAATGTCGAGTTTCGGATTGGTAATATTCAGGATCTCGCACTTAATTTGACCTTGATAGAAAACTGGCTGGCTGATCACCCGATTAAAACTCGTGAAGATTTATTGGCTTTGGATGCTGAGCAAAAACGTTTGCGTAAAGAACAGCCCTTGGTTGCTGACAACAGCATTGATATCGTGCTTTCAAATTGTGTGCTGAATTTAGTAAGTGAAGAAGATCGCTTGCAGATGTTTCAAGAATTATTCCGCGTCACTAAAGTGGGCGGCCGCGTCGCTATTTCTGATATTGTTTGTGATGAGACTGTGCCGCAGCATTTAAAAGATAATGATGAGTTATGGTCTGGCTGTATTAGTGGCGCATTTCGTGAAGACGAGTTTATGCAGGCCTTTGCTGATGCTGGTTTTTATGGTGTTGAATTGGTTAAGCGTGACGCCAAGCCTTGGCAGGTAGTCGAAGGTATCGAATTCCGCGCGGTTACCGTAGTTGCGTATAAAGGTAAGGAGGGCGCTTGCCTAGATGGAAAGCATGCCGTTGTCTACCCGGGGCCATGGAAACAAGTGGAAGATGACGACGGTCATATTTTTCGTCGTGGTGTGCGTGAAGCGGTGTGTACCAAGACCTATAATCTTTTAACGCGCGCCCCATATCGTGAGCAAGTCGTTGGCCTACCACCGCATCAAGAGGTTCCCCATAGTGAGCAGCAGCCGATGCCGTGCCATCAGATAGCGCGTGATCCTCAAGAAACAAAAAATGGTGACCTGGCTGATGATTATGCGGTGGTTCAAGATTGTTGTGCGGGCGGGGGTTGCTGTTAGATAAAGACAGCAAGCTGAGCCCAGATGAAAAATATTTTATATTTATGTACGGGGAATTCCTGTCGTAGCCAAATGGCAGAGGGTTGGACACGACATCTACACGGCGACAAACTCACGGTCTATTCCGCGGGGCTCGAGGCGCACGGATTAAATCCCAATGCGGTGGCGGTTATGGCCGAGGTGGGTATCGATATCAGTCAGCAAAAATCTGAATTGATGTCCCAGTATCTTGATCAGCCCATCGATGTTGTGGTCACGGTTTGTGGCCGTGCCCATGAGACATGCCCTGTCTTCCCTGCGACCGCAACGGTCAAGCACCATGGTTTTGACGATCCACCACAGATGGCCAAAGAGGCTGCGGATGAAGAGGCGGCAATGGATTGTTACCGCCGTGTGCGTGATGAGATTAAAGCCTACGTCGAGCGTCTGCCAGCAGAGCTCGGGCTCTAGTATAAAATAGTTTAGGCTTGGCAGGAGCGAATCTGCTCTGATAACTAGAGCCTATGGCGCCAGCACCCGGTTTTGATGCTCGAGATGACCAAGTCGACAAGGCTTTACGCCCGCATTCCCTTGGGGAGTTTACCGGTCAAGAACATGTGGTGCGTAATCTCGCGGTGGGTATTGAAGCGGCCAAGGCTCGCGAAGAGCAGTTAGATCATGTGCTGTTGTCTGGGCCGCCAGGATTGGGCAAAACGACGCTTGCGCACATTATGGCGCGCGAGATGGGTGCGGACATTAATGAGACCTCCGGGCCGATGTTGGAGAAACCCGGCGACCTCGCTGGTATCCTGACCGCCTTGCGTCCCGGTAGCGTTTTATTCATTGATGAAATTCATAGTTTGAAGCGCGTCGTAGAAGAATATTTATATTCAGCGATGGAAGACCAGCGCATTAGTATTCAGCTTGGCCAGGGTGCGACCACGGAAGTTTTGACCGTTAATGTAGCGCCGTTTACTTTAGTGGCCGCAACAACCCGCGAAGGCTTATTGTCGGCTCCACTGCGTAGCCGCTTTGGCATTACCGAGCGCCTTGATTTATACAGCAGCGATGAACTCGTGCGGATTTTAGATCGCAGTGCGCGACTCTTAGAAGTGGAATCCGATTATGATGGTTTGCTCAAAATTGCCCAGCGCAGTCGGGGTACTGCACGCTATGCCAATAACCATTTGCGCCGCATCCGTGATTTAGCCCAAGTGCGTTACAATAATTTCATTGATGTAGCGGTGGCCGAAGAGGGCTTGGGTATGCTTGGTATCGATGCCGTTGGTCTGACAGAATTGGATCGTCGGATTTTGCGCTGCCTAGCCGAACATAAGCGTGCTGTCGGCTTAAAGACTGTTGCAGTAACAGTTGGTGAAGAGCCAAACACCATTGAAGAAGTCTACGAGCCCTTCTTAATTCAAAGCGGTTTTATTAATAAAACGCCATCGGGCCGTGTTTTGACCAGTAAGGGCTATGCCCATATCGGTGTCAAAGAACAAGATAATTTATTTAATACCTGAACTTTTTGTATTGAACCACAGCGTCATATGGACGTTTTATGAGCTGAGCTAAATGATGAAATTTGAAATACTCGTATGCGTGTTGGTTTGTATGCTGTCAAATGTTCAGCTACATGCGGAAGCAGCGGGCGGTGACGCGGCTATTGTTGATAAGCCGCAAGAAAAGCTGGCAGCGCCAAAGGTGAGTGGCTTAAAAACAGGCGAAATTATTACGGTGCTGTTCGAATCATCTGGCTGTTTTCATAACACGGTGACCATGTTTGAATTTTCAATGCAGACAGTGTGTGTAAGCGAGTGCACTTATGTTGATGCAAAGCCAATTAAAACGAAGAAGGTGTTTGGTCCGCTCACGCTAACGGACACTGATGTAGCAAAATTAGATTTATTATTTGAGTTTTATGCAGCTGAACCACGGGGTGGCTGTACGACAGTCGATAAGATTACGTACACCAAGAAAAAGGGTGCGGTCGTGCAATCAACACGGCTTTTTGTGGATGCCAGCTGCTCGCTGTATGAGCAACGAGATACATACCTGACCTTTGCTATGCTGGCACAACGCTGTGAGGAAGCTCGCTCGGCCAAAAAATTGGATTGAGCTTGGCTGGCGCTTGCACAGGGTTGCTAGCGGACTGACATTATAAGAATCTGTAAATACTATAGTTATGACTGTGAAATAAAAGCCTTGCACAAGCCTCCGTTATTAGTTATCATTCGTTAACTAATAACGGAGAAGATCATGTCCTTGAGTGTGTTTGTTCCAGTTCTGCTTGCTGTGCGTTGGATCCTGCGCATTGCAGTGATTGTGTTTATTGCCGATCTCATGGTTGGCTTTGTGCATTGGTTGGAAGATAACTATGGTCAGGAGCATTGGCCGCTCATAGGCGCGACGGTAATCGCCCCGAACTTATTGCATCACGCTAAGCCACGTGCATTCCTGAAAAATAATTGGTGGCAAAGCGCCGATCTGCAAATGATGGCAGCATGTTCCTTTGCTATTGTAGCGGCTTACTTTGGTTTTCTCACTTGGGAATTAATCCTGTTTTTGTTTCTAGTGGTGAATGGCAATGA
>CBDUFM010000312.1:0-4483 GCA_965366325.1 uncultured bacterium | reverse complement strand
CTTCGATAGCGAGTAACCAGTCAAGGATGGTGAGGTAGTGCTCACCATCGCGGGGATCAAAGGTGTCGACATCAAAATATTGTAAGAACAACGTACGATAAAAATGCGAACGTACGTGGTCAGAAACGAGGCGTTGGCGCTCAGCTTCGCGTTCGTCTTCGGGAAGATCAAAAATTTCGAGTTCTTTTTCACGGGGTAGAAAGGTGCCAAGCTCTTCGTCTTCCCAGCAGCCATTTTTACTAAAGCTGCGAATCCGTTTGCTTTCTTGGTGAATATGCTCGACTAAACCTGGGATTTGGACGATACCCTGCATATGAATGGGGTTGGCAAATTCAAAGCTCTCTGGTTCCAAAAAGCTCATTAAATATTTGCATTTAATGTCACGTAGCTCGTCGATGCTGGCCTGGTATTTACTGCGTCGGTAAATCGCTGATTTGATACTGCGGTAAATACCGATGGTGTGAATTTGCAGTGAAGCAATCTCGATGCCCATATTTTCACGAAGGGTGCACAGTTGGTAACAGAGTGCATCACGGAGTGTGCGTTCGCTATTGGAATCATCATTGGCGAGGACATGCAGGGTAGCCTTGATGCGCTGTTCTTCACTTGGGGTGGCTAGCTCTTCGATGATTTTTTTAAGCCGTGGGTGATCGACTTCTTCTTGGAGAAAGAAGTCACCGAGGCTGCTTTCCATTTCATCCATCACATCACGATGCTTGAAGGGGGAATCATCTAGAAATATTTCAGCACTATCGCTCGTGCTCTCACTATTATTACTAATGTTAGTTGATGAACTCAACGCGAACCCCCAGAACAGCTGCTCTCGTCCCATTCTGAGAGGGGACTGTGTCGGCGCAATATGTCGTCGTGATTCAAATCAAGCTGTGATGCATGCGCTAGGGAGCCCCCCACCACAGTGCAAAAGTTGAGCGAATCAGCTGCGATATGGAGCTTGCCGTAGGGCACTGAGGGCTACAGTTTCGCGCCGCAAGTTTGTGAACAGGGAGCGTCATGAGTGTAACATCTGCAAATAAAGTAGTTTTGGGACTTCAGTGGGGTGATGAGGGCAAGGGCAAGGTTATTGATGTCCTCGCCGGCTCTACTGACTATGTCGTTCGTTGTCAGGGTGGTGCCAATGCGGGCCATACCGTGGTCAACAAAGGCAAGAAAACGATTCTGCATTTATTGCCTAGTGGTGCCCTGCATAAGGACGCACTCTGCGTCATTGGTAATGGTGTGGTTGTTGATCCGATTGCCCTTGCGGAGGAGTTGGACTCACTGAACGAGCTGGAGGTTGAATTAGAATCTCGCTTGCGTGTCTCTGACCGCGCACATTTGGTTTTACCTTACCATAAAATCCTCGATCAAGTTAACGAAGAGCGTCGTGGCGACAAGAAGGTTGGAACGACCTTACGTGGCATTGGCCCCTGCTACGGTCACAAGATGTCTCGTCAGGGTCTGCGTTGCGGTCAGGTGAAACGTGATGACTTCGAAGAAATATTAACCGCACAAATGAAAAACGTTCTGCGTCAGTTGGCTGATATGGGCGCGACTGGTTTTGACCTTGAAGCAATGAAGGCTGAGGTTCTGCCCTACTGTGAGCGCTTGAAGCCGTTTGTCGTTGATACTGTTGATCTCTTGCACCAAGCCGTGGCTGCCAACAAATGCTTATTGTTTGAAGGCGCTCAGGGCGTCATGCTCGACATTGACTGCGGTACCTATCCGTATGTGACTTCATCCAATACCGGTATCGGTGGCGTGATTACTGGTTCTGGCTTAAACCACAAAGACGTGGGTGAGGTCATTGGCATTGTGAAGGCCTACACCACGCGTGTGGGCGAGGGTCCATTCCCGACTGAACTGGATGATGCTGGTGCAGAAGAACTGCGTCAACGAGGTGGCGAATTTGGGGCAACCACTGGTCGTCCACGTCGCACTGGTTGGTTGGACTTGGTGGTCGTGTCTTATGCATGCCGACTCAATGGCATGGATACCATAGCGTTGACTAAATTGGATGTGCTATCGACTGGCGATGACATCGAAGTTTGTGTTGCGTATGAGTTGAATGGCGAGCGCATCAATACGGTACTCGCGTGTCTCGATGACTTGGCCAAGGCCACGCCTATCTATGAAACCCTCCCTGGTTGGAGCGAGGATATTACGGGTTGCCGTAGTTTTGCCGATCTACCAGCAAATGCGCAAGCCTATGTACGCTTCATTGAGGAGCGCACAGGCGTTCGTGTGGGCTATATTGGTGTTGGACCAGACAGAGAAGAAACCATAGTCTGTGCATAAGAATGCCGACGCAGACATCCGCTGAACAATTACAATTAGTCCAGACCCTTGGTTTACAGGCCGAGCGTATGCCGAAACACGTTGCCATTATTATGGATGGCAACGGTCGCTGGGCTCGTGAACGCGGTTGGTTACGCATGCGTGGCCACCGTCAGGGCGCCGATGTCGTACGGATGGTCACCACCGAGAGTGTTCGATTAGGGGTGGAGCATTTAACCCTGTACTGCTTCTCGAGTGAAAACTGGTGCCGCCCAGATAAAGAAATTAATTATCTGATGAAATTGCTGGAGGAATTTCTGCACAATGAATTGCAGACTCTGCAAGACAACGGCGTGCGTTTAGATGCAATTGGGCAAATCCATCGTTTGCCGGAAAAGACCCGTGAAATATTAACCCATTGCATCGATGCCACTAAGAACAACAAGCAGATGGTCTTGCATTTAGCTTTGTCTTACGGTGGGCGTGATGAGATTCTGGATGCCTGTCGCGCAATTGCAGAAAAAGTTAAGCAACAGCAATTAGATCCAGCGGATCTCGATGAGCGTTGCCTCGAAGAGCATCTGTACACTGCAGGGATACCCGATGTGGATTTATTGATTCGCACCGCTGGTGAGCAGCGCATTTCCAACTTTTTACCATGGCAAAGTGTCTATGCTGAATTTTTGACCGTGCCGTGTTTTTGGCCAGAATTTACCGTCACTAATTATCACGATGCATTGCGTGAGTTTCAATCACGTGAGCGCCGATTTGGTGATACGGGCGAATAAGCCTACCTAGTTCCTAGCACTAAATATAGGCATTAAACTCGTGCATTAAAATTAGGCATTAAATTCGAGTGCTAATATAGAACAGTCATCTTGTTGTTGTGCATGGCCATGCCAATTGTGGACCGTGCTCATAATGTCATCAAGGCAATCATCGAGAGATTGGTTATGGTTTTTTTGAATGAGTTCGACGAGGCGACGGCGACTAAATTCTTCGTCATTAAAATCAGTGCACTCATACAGGCCATCTGAGCAAATAAAGAGGCGGTCGTCGCTGTGAATGGACACAGTTGAGTCTTCGTATGTGGTGTCGGGCATCATGCCAATCGGCATTCCCGTTGATTCGGGAATAATAATATGACCTTCTGACTTATGGATAAAGGGCGCAGGGTGTCCAGCACTGGAATAATGGAGGAGACCTGCCTTGCAGTCGACGATACCATAAAACATAGTAAAATATAACAGCAGTGGCTTCTGCATTTGGAATTCTTTGTTCAAGGTATTGAGTACCGCACTACAAGAACGCGGCACGCCGGATTCTTCGAATAAAATGTGCTTATTACCTTGCATTAAGGCTTGGTGGACCTGCACGCCAAGCAGTGCTGAGGCGAGCCCGTGGCCACTCACATCAAGAACATAAAAACAGATGCGATCTTGATCAATCGGAATAACGTTCAGTAAATCCCCGGCGAGTTCATCACAGGGATCAAAGCGCCATTTACATAAAAACGTACTTGGTAAATCTAAGTCTATCGGTAAGAGGCTGCGTTGTACTTGTTCGGCTGCTTGCAAGTCACGTTCGTAGCGCTTATTAATCAGGGCGAGTTTTTGCGTGGCCTCGCCAAGGTCTTTAATTAAGCGACGACGTTCAGACTCGTTGCGCTTGCGTTCGATGGCATACTGAATGGAGCGCGCGAGATAGCGGTGATCGGAAATGTTTTCTTTGATTAAATAATCTTGAGCACCGCGACGCAGGGCTTGTAGGGATAATTGTTCATTGTCACTGCTGGTTATAACAATGAGTGGAATGTTGATGAATGCTTTACACAGCGTGGTAATGGTGTCGCTACCGTTAGGGCTGTCGGGCAAACACAGCGATGAAATAACAATGTCGAAGGAATTATTAATCTGTTGTTCTAAGCCATCCTGGAGGCAGGCGGCCCAGTGGCTATAATAGGTAAAATTACGTTCTTTGCCGAGAATTGATTTAACGGCTTTAAAGATGAACTGTGAATCCTCTATCACTAAGACATTAATAGGTTTGGCGCTATCCATACGCCAGTATACAGCACAAAAGCTTGCCTAGCCAGCGGCCCTATCTCAGGACTGAATCAGGCTTTAACGCAGCGAGTAGCCAATCTGAATCTGACGGTCTTCGTTTTCTGCGTGGACGATGATGGCACGTTCTTCTAGTTTGGGATCTT
>CBDUFM010000311.1:0-4491 GCA_965366325.1 uncultured bacterium | reverse complement strand
GCCTTGTCTGCGTCATTGCCCAAGAACAAGCCACCGGCGAAGTCTTAATGCTGGCCTATGCCAATCGCGAAGCCGTTGCCCAGACCCTCAAAACTGGCAAAGCGACCTATTATAGTCGCAGTCGTAAAGCACTCTGGGTCAAGGGTGAAACCTCTGGCTTCATCCAAGTCATCAAAGAAGTACGCACCGATTGTGATGGCGATGCCCTGCTTTATCTCGTTGACGCACCGGGCGCTGCCTGTCACCAAATGCGCCGCAGCTGCTTCTCACACCGCATTGATACTGATGGCTCTGTCCACACCGACAAACCTGTCCTAGACAGCTAGCTTAAACAGCGCCATGAAAACGCTCACCGTTTCACGCAGCACTGCGCGCTTCATCAAACTGGGCCACCCCTGGGTGCGCATTGATAAATTCACCAAAGGACTCGCCGCGTTAAAAACCGGCGACGTCGTGACCCTCATTGACGAACACAAACGAGGTATCGCCTCTGCACTCGCTGATCCAGAGCAAGACATTTGCGCCCGCGTCTTTCATAAGCTACCACAGAAACATTTGCATATCCACGACGCCCTCGATCGCGCCAAGCTGCGTCGCCAAGAATTAATTGATGACGCGGACACCAATTGTTTTCGCTTGATTCACGGTGAATCAGATTTTTTACCTGGCCTGCGCATCGAACAGATGGGCACCTATTTAGTTATTTTATTACGCGCCCCCTGTATCAAAGTTTACCTCGATCAGATCCTCACGTGGTGCCAGAAACAATTCCCGCAAGCACAGCTTGCTATCAAAGAACAGATGGATGACTTACGGCGCAACCCCCTGCGCAGCTATGATGCTCATCGACAAGCCTTGATTAATGATACCGAAATTATCGCAAAGGAACGTGGCGTTCAGGTCATTTGTCAGCCCTGTGATGACCTAGCCACTGGTGTCTATGTGGATCAACGTGCGACACGCGATTTTCTACGCTCACGCTGTCAGGGCAAAGATATCGCCAATGCCTTTGCCTATACGGGATTATTTTCGAGCGCCCTGCTGCGTGCCGGCGCCGCATCTGCCGTAGATATAGATATTTCTGCGCCTGCCTTAGCGTTAGCGGAGCGCAATGCCCAGCTCAATGAGGTTGCCGATAAACATGAAATCAGTGTCAGTGATAGCATTGTGTATTTCAAAAACTGTGGGCGCAGCTTTGATATTATCATACTAGATCCACCGACGGCCGCCCATGGGAAAAATAAAAATGCCTGGGTCCTACGCCGCGATTATCCACACCTACTCAAGGCAGCCTTAGCCTGCCTCCGCCCAAATGGATTAATAGTCGCCTGCTGCAATACCCTTGGCTCGAAAAAACAATTTAAATTGCGCTCGCATATAGAAGAGATGCATAGCCAGCTCAGCATCTTAGAAAATCCCGCCATCGGTGCAGACATCCCAAGCCTCAAGGGCTTCCCAGAATCGCGCCCCTATGAATTAGTCATTGCAAAAAAGCCTTAAGCTAGTTCATCTAATGCTTTGCGCATATCCCACAAAATGCCTTCAACGGCTTTAATCGCTTTATTCTGCGCAGGCATGCCGAGCTCACCAATATAGGCGCCTTGTCCGGCATTACGGGCCCCAACAATACACGCGGTTAAACCAGGGTTACATAACAAAACACCGATACAGAGCTGTGCACAATCAAGTTCATTGTCGGCGGCAACTGCAGCAATTTTATCAACCGCCTGCAGCATAATTGGAAAACGCGGTCCTGAAAAATCTTTATGCGTGGCGCGCCCATCACCAGCAGGAAACACCTGATCAGCTGCCCATTTGGCAAATAACATGCCCCGGTACAATGGTGAATAAGCAAGACAGCCAAGCTCTTGCTCAAAACAAAACGGAATTATTTCTTCGGTCGATTCTGGCTTCATCAAACTCAGAGGCGTCTGCAAGCTGTGCAAGGGCAAACCAGTTTGCTGCCACTCTTGCATTTGTGCTACGTTATAATTACTGACACCCACATAGCGAATCTTACCGGCGTCAATTAATGCAGAGCAAGCCGCGGCAATCTCTCCGATGGGCTGCTCAACTGGCCAGTGTTGCTGATAGAGATCAATGCGTTCAATACCTAATCGCTTAAGACTGTCGTCACATTCGGCGAGAATTTCTTCCCGTGTCGCCGAGCGACGCATGGCATCATTATCAGTACCAAGTCCAAATTTAGTAAAAATGAGCGGACGGCCTGCAGCATCAAGCTCCTTAAGCGCTTTCCCGACTACCATTTCACTATGCCCGGCACCATAAATAGGTGCCGTGTCTATCCAGTTGACGCCGGCATCCAATGCTGCGTGAATAGCCGCTACACTATCACTATCGTCTTGCGCACCCCACATCCAGCCACCCATAGCCCATGCACCAAGACCACAGACGGATATATGTAAATCAGTTTGCCCAAATTGCCGCTTCAGCATTGCATCCCCTTGCCCTGCAAAAGGTGTAGCAAAATCACGACACGGCGCAATCGGTTTAGTTTTTTATAAATTGCCAAGCGCTGGAGAAATACTGTTTCTCATCGCGGGCAATAAAAGCTTCCGCGCCATCAATTGATTCAATAATTTTTAAGGCCTGCTCCGGCGCTAAGATACAAGCCATCGTTGAAAGGACATCAGCCTCAGAGGCCGTAGCCGCAATGACCGTCGCTGCCCGCGCACCCTCTAACAAGGTCCCGGTTTTCGGATCAACAAAATGACTGAATACCTGATCATTAATCGTCATCACGCGATGATAAGATCCCGATGTCGATAGCCCCTGTCCAGGCTGCAGGAGTACGGAACCGAGTTGCTGTGCTGGATCGCGCGGGTCGCGAATGGCGACTGGCTGCGCCACAGCAAGCGCGCGCAAACTGCTTTCACCATAACTACACAATCCCTGCACTGCTGCGGTGGTAAGCTGATCATAGACGCGGTCAATAATCCATCCCTTTGCTAACGCCGACCCATCAAAGGTCATGCCTGTCGGCACTTTCAATGCACGTGTTTCCACTGTGAACTTCAACAAGTCCATGCGACACAGCTGTCGTAACGAAGCTAATTCCTCAACGCTCACAAGCTGTTGCTGTTTTTCGGCGCGCGTCCATGCATCCAAAAGTGGACGAATAGAAATATCTACCGCACCCTGCGATACGTGTCGCGCCTCTAGGCAGGCTTCCATATAACGCGCTAACTCAGGAGAGACACGCCCACCGCCTTGCTTAACAACCCGTGATAGCTCTGCATCCTGTGACCAGGTATTCGTCACCGCGTCCCATGCACGTGCCGTTGCCAAAGCAGATTCAGCCAAGGCATCCATTGCTGACTGGCTTATTGCATTGCCATCACCAGACGCTTGGAGCGAGACCCGCACGACTGGCTCGCCAATAATTTCAGAACGTTCACTACGTATCGGTTTTACAGAGTTTTGTACAGCTTCCTGTTGACGTATTTTTGCTAAATGGCTTTGCACTTGTTCTAATAAAACAAGATCAAAATACACTAATAGAAAGCGCACACGCTCTGTCATTGCCTTACACGACAAAGACGCGCCGTTAATATTCGGGATATCACGCTTAACCGTTAATTTATCAGTTGCGTTTTTACCATTAAATCGCTGTAACCATGAACGACCTCGAATTTCGCTTCCGACCGGTTCACGATAGGTTAACACATCGATACGTTTCACCTGTCCCCGTGCATTCACAGCACAGGCATAGGTAAAATATTCAGTTCGTCCAATCGCATTATCGATAAAGACAATGCCATCCAGCGCGCCATTGCTACTTGCAATATAAACCTGATCCAGCTTACCTTTGGCTTTTGCATGTGCCGTGGTTAAAACCAGACGCGCCTGCTCTTGGCTCAGGGAAGGCACATACGCTTCACGCTTTTCAGATTCCGGAAACGCCACCTGCAGCGCCTCGTCAATGGTCATATATTCCTGTGCCGCGGTGAGCAGATCTTGGAAACCACACAAAAAAAACAGTACCTGCATACAAATGTATGCAGGTCTGCCGACGTTCAAAAGAGAATAATAATTCCTTTGCCGAGTCATATTACTCTGTGTGGGGCCTTTAGAACATCCATCCGATGCCCAGATTCCATTGGTCAATCATGGAGTCATCGTCTGATTCGTAATCTTGGTAATCTAATTTTACAACTACATTCGCGTGTGGTTTGTAGTCTAAACCGATGGTTATAACAGAACCGATTTGAGATTCATCTTCAGCAACATTCGGCACATCTTCTTGGCTATCGAACGTTTCGTAGCGCAAGAACACAGAAAGACTGTCGCTACGAGAGTCATCAATAAATTGCAGGACATCAACGCCACCGAAAATTTCTAAACCGCTTAGTGATTCAGAAACACCAACTGCAACATCTTCAGCATCAGCAATGGCTACTTTTGAATAGCTGAGTCCAGCCTTATAGGGCCCCTGCTCATAACGTCCTTCCAGCGTAAAGATAGATACTT
>CBDUFM010000310.1:0-4499 GCA_965366325.1 uncultured bacterium | reverse complement strand
CTAGAAACCCTTAGAGATAAATAAGCGCTCGATTAAAATTGGTCTAATACAGCGTCGTCGCTCTCTTTAGCCGAAGTAGAAGCAGATCCCGCGCTCGGTTCATCACCAGGCATCGGTAAAATATCCTGTGGAGAACCGCTCGCCGCTGCCTGCGTTACTGCTGGCACAGCTGCATCTTTTGCTTTAAAATCGATAGGTTTTCGAGGTGCAACGGGTGCTTCCTGTCGTGCAGCTTGCGCTGTTGGCCGAGCCCCAGCCCCCTGCTTCATAAGTTCGATATCGGCTGCTGTTTTAACTCGCTCAGAACGTGGCGGTGCTTGCGTTGGGCGTGCCACAGGTGCGCGCGGCGCGGGCGCTACTGGGCGAACAGACTCGACTGATGGCTGCTCATCCGCCGAGCTACCCAACAGTTCGCGTAATTCTTTAGTTTTTGACACAACGGATTTGCCTGTCTCGCGCGACAACTCAGCTTCGGTTGCGCTATTCTGTGTCACGGTATCAATATCCACAATGGCCTGATTTATTTGACGAATGCCATCAGCCTGTTCACTACTAGCTGTTGCCACACCGGTAATAAACCCGCTCACTTGCGTTACGCTATTTGCAATATCTTGAAAGACCTCATCCACTTCGGTGGAAACCTTCACACCGTTTTCGGCATGCCCCTGTGAAGCCTGAATATAATTCGAGGTTTCTTTAGCCGCATCTGCACTGCGTTGTGCCAAATTGCGCACCTCTTCAGCAACCACGGCAAAGCCTTTACCAGCTTCACCTGCACGTGCTGCTTCAACAGCAGCATTTAAAGCCAACAAATTGGTCTGGAAGGCAATTTCATCAATGGTGCGGATAATTGCAGCTGTTTTATCTGCAGATGTTTTTATTTCAGCGATTGCATCGATCATACGTCGCACCGCATCTTGCCCACGGTGGGTATCTTTTTGCGTGTTCACAATCATGGAGTTAGCTTCTTGCATGTGCTGCGCATTTTGCGTTGACATAGCTGCAATTTCTTCAACAGATGCACTGGTTTCCTCTAGCGCTGCTGCCTGACTTGTTGCACCATCTGCAATAGACACATTGGCTCGTAACATCTCCTCTGAAGCACTCGCCAAATAATTCACATTCTCTTGCAAACGTTGCATGTGACGCTGATAAGACTGCTCTAGCATACCGTTAGTCCACATCACGGCGCTAAACAAGGCCAATGGGGCTACCGCCGTTGCAAGCCACAGCTGCCAAGCCGTCGCCTCGTCGCCTGCGATGCTCTGTGCACAATACCACACAATTACAGCACTTAATAACCCAAGCAAAGCTGCGACACCTTGAATCTTACGCTTAACCATCATCTGGTCACTCCCTATAAACTAGTACCACTAGTTTACCCGCTATTTCATAGAATCCGCAAGTACCAATTTTGATCGCGCCCTAAGCAGAAACCCAGATCTAATAACAGCAGCTACAATCACTTAGACCACTAGCTTGCGCAGCACTCCAGACCCGGGGTATATACATCTAGGTAAGCTGCCCGCGCCGATCCTAAGCGACGTTGCATGTCTCATGATGCGATCAACCTAGGCCTAATAGCCCCGTGATTATTGATTACGGGGTTATTTTGTTTGAAACTAAGATGCTTTTGAGCACTGCGGTGAAAGCCGCGCTAGAGCTGGCGCTGCGAACTATTCCCACTCAATCGTGCCGGGAGGCTTACTCGTTATATCGTAAACCACACGGTTAATGCCGCGTACTTCATTAATAATACGATTGCTCATTGAGCCAAGGACATCATAGGGAATGCGAGCCCAATCTGCGGTCATACCGTCTGAACTCGTAATGGCCCGAATAGCACAAACATTTTCGTAGGTGCGTTCGTCTCCCATTACACCAACCGTCTTAACAGGCAAATGTACAGCAAAGAACTGCCATATCTCTCGACCAAGGCCAGCATTTTCTAACTCTTCGCGGACAATTGCATCAGCTTCACGTAGAGTCTCCGCCTTTTCGCGGGTGATGTCACCGACAATGCGCACAGCAAGGCCAGGGCCCGGAAATGGTTGGCGCCAAACCACGGTATCAGGTAAATCTAAGGCAGATCCAACCGCACGCACTTCGTCTTTGAATAAAAAGCGAAATGGCTCAACCAACTCTAATTCTAAATCTGCTGGCAATCCGCCCACATTATGATGACTCTTAATTACTGAGGCTGGACCGCCGTGGACACTTTGTGATTCGATGACATCTGGGTACAGCGTACCCTGTGCTAGGAAACGCACATGACCACCGCTACTCTGCTTAACCTTTTCAGCTTCTTCACGAAAGACTTCAATAAATTCATGGCCAATTATTTTGCGCTTCTTCTCTGGGTCATCGACACCAGCCAGCAAATCTAAAAAGCGATCTGACGCATCGACATAGACCAACTTGGCGTCGGCCATATGTGTACGATACATTTCTTGAACTAATTCTGCTTCGTCTTTACGCAATAAGCCGTTATTAACAAAAACACAGGTCAATTGATCATGAATGGCCTTATGAATAAGTACCGCCGCGACAGATGAATCAACGCCACCACTCAGTCCGAGAATAACCTGATCCTCACCGACCTGTGCTCTAATCCGCTCCACTTCTTCAGAAATGAAATCACCCATTTTCCAATCGCCAGCACAACCACAAACAACTTTGAGAAAATTCTGCAGGATTGCTTTACCATTTTCAGTATGCACTACTTCTGGATGAAATTGGACCCCATAAAAATTAAGCGACTCAATAAACACTGCTGCCAAAGGACAGTTACTACTCTTACCAATAATGCTGACACCTGGAATTTCGGCAATGCGATCACCATGCGACATCCACACCGTTTGCTGCGCATCCAAATCTTTGAACAGTGGGCTGCTGGTATCGCATTCCATTTTAGTGCGACCAAATTCCCGCTCTTCAGCAGACTGAACGCTACCACCATTTAGGTGTGCAGTGATTTGCATACCATAACAAATACCCAAAACAGGCACACCAAGCTTATACACATCAGTATCAACTGTTGGTGCAAATTCCGCGTACACAGATGCCGGTCCACCTGACAGAATAACGCCCTTTAATCCTTCACGCTTCAGTTCACTGGCTGCAGTTGTGCATGGTAAAATCTCACAATACACACCTGCTTCACGCACGCGCCGTGCAATGAGCTGCGTCACCTGACTACCAAAATCTAAAATAATAATTAACTCATGCATGATGTTTAAATACTTTACTGTGAAAAATTAGTGTAGGAAAGACAGCGCGTCGCAGATTGACGTTTATTCAGCTCGATAATTTGGTGCTTCTTTGGTAATTTTCACATCGTGTGGATGTGATTCGCGTAGACCAGCTGCTGTAATGCGAGTAAAGACGGCCTTGTCAGTAAAGCTAGCCAAATCATTGGCGCCACAGTACCCCATTGAGCTACGTAGACCGCCCATCATTTGATGAACGACATTACTAAGTGGCCCCTTACTAGGTACCATACCCTCGATGCCTTCAGCAACTAATTTAGTTGCATCTCCACTGTCTTGGAAATAGCGATCCGCTGAACCCTTTTGCATGGCAGCCATTGACCCCATGCCGCGATACGATTTAAACGAACGACCTTGGTAAATAATTTGTTCACCGGGCGATTCATCGGTACCCGCTAGGATTGACCCAAGCATGACCACCTGTGCACCGCCGGCGAGAGCCTTGGCAATATCACCAGAGTATTTCACGCCACCATCTGCAATTATAGACTTACCGCGCTTCTTGGCTTCCACCTCAGCGTTCATAATTGCTGACATTTGTGGCATACCAACACCAGCGATAACACGTGTGGTGCAAATTGAACCGGGACCAATGCCCACCTTAACCACGTCAGCACCAGCATCAAATAATGCTGCAGCGCCGGCTGCAGTCGCCACATTGCCAGCAATGACATCGATGTCATGAGCGGCTTTTACTGCAGCAACAGTATCTAAAATATTTTTGGAATGACCATGCGCGCTATCAATGACAATAATATCAGCGCCCGCTTCAACTAAAGCTGCAACACGTTCTGGGTCATTGACGCCGACAGCTGCACCCACGCGCAATCGGCCACTCGCATCCTTGCATGAATTTGGGAATTTATCTTGTAAATCCAAATCCTTGAGCGTAATCATCCCCTTCAAATTGTCATTGCGATCTTTGAGGATTAATTTTTCAACCTTGGCTTGGTACATGAGCAATCGTGCGTCTTCCAGCGAAAGCTCACCGTAGTAACCGGTAATTAATTCGGTGGTCATGACATCAGCAATTGGTGTTGAGTCACTACGTTGGTACTTCAAGTCACGACGCGTTACCAATCCAACTAATTTGGTTCCGTCTACAACTGGAATACCGGAGATATGGTAGAGCTCCATCAGCTCTTTCGTATCGCCAACCGTTGAATCAATCGGTAAGGTTTGCGGATCAGTGATCACGCCGTTTTCACTACGCTTCACCTTTTCCACTTC
>CBDUFM010000309.1:0-4502 GCA_965366325.1 uncultured bacterium | reverse complement strand
GTACGAACACCGTACCGCCGTGCAGGGCTTTATTTGGAATCTCAATTCCTTCGACCAAATGGGTGTCGAGCTCGGCAAAGTCCTCGCCAAAAAAGTAGTCGGTCAACTAGCCGACTCCAGAAAAAGCGACGCCAAAGTCACCGGCTTTAACTACAGCACCACGAAGTTGTTGGAACGTTATTTAAGCTAGGGATTTAATTTTAATGAATGGGTTGCCTTTTAGTGCTGTTATTCGCTTAGGGTGATGTCGAAGATGATAAAAAGTAAAGGTGCGCCAATTCCTTTGTTGGTAGCTGTGTTGATATTCCTTTTATAAAGATAGCTACACGGTAACTAAGAGGCGACTATAAGGGTGGTGAGAGCATGGTTGTTTTGCTCCCTAATGGGGGCGATACGGGGCTGTATTTTTTGTTCTGGATACCGCTTCAATTGGAGTATTTGATTGGAGGTAAGCTGATTTATCTGCGTGTGGAGAGGGAAGATGAGTATCAGCAAATGTTGGATTCTTACAGTGAAAAAGAGAAAGATAGAAATCTGGTGGAATGAAGGATGGGTTTCGTGCCTGTGTTTGTAAGTCGGTAGTATTGTTTGGGTGCAAAATTACTTGCAATATTAAAATGCCGAATCGGAGTTCGGCGCACCCAGGAAAAAACATTCTTGTTCGCAATTTTAATCACATTTCGCTGGCACAGTGCTCGCGCCAAATGACGGTCCGTGTACTCACGGAATTTTTATGGAGACGAAGTCGGAATAAAAATAGGAATGCCAAAGCGAAGCGTGGGGGCCTGGGGGATGAAATCCCCCAAAACTACAAATAATCAGAAATCTTTAAGCTGCCCTTGCTCTTAGCTGAATCGCGTTTTTTCTTTTTCTCAGCGTCGTGCTTGTTGTCGGCGTTGTCTTTTTTCTTGTCCCAGATTGATTTATCCGACGCTTTGCCTTTTTTGCTGTCTTTGGAGTCACTCTTGCCGCCGTATGTGCTGCTGCCTTTGCTTTTGTATTTTAATTTACCAGCGATGCTTTTGTCGTCATCATTTGGCGTAGCGAGGCGTAGGTTGACTTCGGCGCGGTAAATATCGACGGCGACGACCTGCACGTCGACTTCGGTGCCGATGCTGTAGCGGACGCCAGTGTCGCGACCAACTAGAGCAAGGCCGTTTTCGTCGAGTTCCCAGTAATCACTGCCGAGATCGCGAATAGGAATCATACCACTGAGGCCGGTTTCAAGTAGGTCGACAAATAGACCGCTGTTGGTGGCGCTCATTACGACCGAGGCGAGGGTTTCACCGATTTTACGGCTGAGGAAGCGGGCACCTTTGATGGATTTTAATTCTCGTTCAGCCATTTCCGCGCGGCGTTCGAGATAGCTTGATTGTCGTGCAAGAGCATCCAGATGTTCAATGCGGCGCTCGGTGCCAGTGTAGCCTTTAATTTGTAGTTCTTGTTTCACTAGACGGTGGACGATTAAGTCTGGATAACGTCGGATGGGGCTGGTAAAGTGAAGGTATTTCGGAAAGGCGAGGGCGTAGTGACCGATATTGTTGATTTGATAGGTCGCTTTTTGAAAAGAGCGCAGGCATAAATAGTTGAGGACAATGCGCGCGGCTTCTGGCTCTTTTTCTAATTTATTGAGGACGTTTTGTAGGCCTTTGCGGCTGTCGGCAGCCCCAGCGGCATCAACACCATAATAATC
Organism: uncultured bacterium; assembly: GCA_965366325.1. Lineage (GTDB taxonomy): Bacteria > Planctomycetota > UBA11346 > UBA11346 > UBA11346 > JANQLF01. The sequence continues at coordinate 2,809 of CBDUFM010000309.1, read as the reverse complement.
TAGGATTTTAATAAATTGTGAGAAGCGTTGTTCGTCGGGTTCACCGTGGACACGGTAGACGGCTGGGCAACCACGGTCATGCAGCCAAGTCGCAACGCAGCGATTGGCGAGCAACATAAATTCTTCAATTAATTGATGGGCTATGTCGCCGGTCTCTTGATTGACATCTATGGGGTTACCATCGACATCGAGGACGAAGCCACGTTCAACTGAAAATAAATTGAGACTGCCTGCTTTGGTGCGGTTTTGACGCAGCAGTTGTGCAATGCTGTGGCATTGTTTCACCGTGTCGACGAGGTCTTCGGGAAACTCGTCAGCTTTATTGCGCTTTTCTAAAATCGCGAGTGCCTGTTCGTAGCTGAGGCGGTGCTGTGAGCGAATAACGGTTTCTTGCGGTTCGCAGGAAAGGACTTTGCCTTGTTTATCTAATTCAATGAAAACCGAGAGGGCATAGCGATCTTCATGCGGCACGAGACTACACATGCCGTTGGAGAGCACCTCGGGTAGCATGGGGATAACGCGATTGATGAGGTAGCAGCTGGTGCCGCGATTAACGGCTTCTTTATCAACGACGCCATGTTCGGTAACAAAATGGCTCACGTCGGCAATATGGACACCGATTTTCCAGATCCCACGTTGGCCGCGACTGATGCTGATGGCATCGTCAAAGTCCTTGGCGGTTTCTGGGTCGATGGTGAAGATGAAGTCTTTGCGACAGTCTGTACGGCTGCCGACGGGGAACTCGCTGATGACCTGTGCTTTGGCGACGTCTTCAACAGCTTGGCTGAAGGGCTCGGGTAAATCATGAGTCAGGCGTACGCGCTCAAAATCGGCTATTTCAGGACTTTGTTCATCTAGTATGCGCAGCAGAGTGACGGCATTTTTGCCGCTTTCATCTTCGACCAACTGCGCCACCACGCGGTCACCCGATTGATAGGCATCGAGGACGGTCTTCTTTTTACCAACGATGGCGTATTCGCCTTGGCGGCGTTTGTCTGGAATAAAGGTGACTTCGGTATGTTGAAAGTTGAGGGTGCCGAGGATTTCTTGACCAATGCGTTCGACGAGGCGGATGACGAGGGCGATGCCTTGGTCATTCAGCAATACGTGGACGACATCGCCCGATTGCACGTTCATATCGTGGTTGGGGTCGATGCCATCTGCGAAATTGGCAAAGGGTTTGTTGTCCTGGTCGCAGGTAATTTTGGCGAGGAACTCACCGTCTTTGCCGCTGAGTATATAGCGACCGGGGCGTGGCTGGAGGACCAGACCGGCATCGATGAGCTCGCGCAAGAGGCCGCCTATGTTGCGGCTTTCAGAGCGTTGATTGCCAAGGGCATTGATGAGCTCGGTTAGGGTGACGGCTTCGTCTTGTTTCTCGAGCGCAGTTAGCACGGCATCACTGTCAATCTGACTGTGGCCGCTGTGCTTTTCTTGCTTGCCTTGTCTGCGTGAACTACGTTTTTTTTGTGTTTTGCGTGATTGACTTTTGCGACCACTACCATTTCTTTTAGCCATCCCTGTAAGATGATGGTTTTAGTAGCCAATACAAGTCTTTATGCTTCTGAGTCATGCATTACGAGGTCTTTACCAAGGATTGACGCATAAAGGACTAGCAAAGAGCTAAACTCATTACATGCTGCTCAGCGTGATGCAGGGACAAATTCCACCAACTGAACAACTACTCGGTGCCATGAGCGTGGCACGCCACGGAAGCTTTACCAAGGCCGCTAATGAGCTCGGTTTAAGTCAGCCAGCTTTGAGCCGTCAGGTGATGAGTCTCGAGAAACTGCTCGGTGTTAAAATCTTTGATCGTGTCGGCCGGAGTGTGCGCCTGACCAGTGTCGGCGAAGAATTGATTACTAAAATTCAACCGCTCTTGGAAGACATTAGTCGCTTAACGGTTAATTTAGCAGCAGCAGGTGGAACGACCTCTGGTCGGGTACGTTTGGGTGCGACGGAATCAGTTGCGGTGCATGCACTGCCATCGATTTTGCGTGGCTTTTTGCAGGCGAATAAACGTGTGGCTTTGCGCATGGTTTGTCAAACCAGTGAGCGTCTCCCGGATATGATTAATGCTGGTGATATCGATATTGCCGTCACCGCAGTTGAACATGACACGCTGGGATTACGTGTTGAAGAATTATGGTCAGAAGAGTTGGTGTTGGTCTTGCCAATCGGGCACGCAGCACGCAGTCGTAATATTAAAAGTTACACCGAAGAAGATTTTATATTATTACCGGCCCATACGATTACGCGTCGCTTGATGGATAAAGCTTTGCGCGATATTGGTATTACCTTAAAAGTCGGCCTCGAGCACGCTAGTCCAGAAGTAATTAAAGCGATGGTGTCGGCAGGCATGGGTTTGGCAATTTTACCGGAGCCAACCGTGCGCCCTGAAGTGCGCCGCGGTGAATTGGCTGCTTGGCCATTAAATGATTTGCGTGTAGAGCGCAAAATTGTTGCGCTCTCTGATCCTCGTCGCGAACCATGGCCTGCTGAAGAGGCCTTGCTCAAGGCTTTAAAAAGTTATGCACGTTAATAAAATCCATACGTTTTCTCTTTGTCTTTTTCTCATTGTTGTTTTACTTGCATCTGGTTGCCGCGCACGCAACCGTGGTGCTGATGCAAACTTTGACCGTAGTTTAGCACCGGGTGAGTTGGGTCTGCAATTGGTAAACCCAAGTAATTACCCGCGTTTTAGCTTGCGTGATAATAATGTTGCTGATTTGCGTAAGGGTTTAGCGCACAGTGTTAAGTATCTACAGTCTCCATCGGCGGCGGGTCATTTTCCGATCAATGGAATTCG
>CBDUFM010000308.1:0-4511 GCA_965366325.1 uncultured bacterium | reverse complement strand
CTCCACCAAGGGCGTTCTGCATGCGCTTGCCTTCTGTCATCGCTCGCTTAAAGATTATCGTGGCGGACGTCGTTATTTAGAATTGTATGGCGCCTTGGTCCAACGGAATTCTCCTGAATATGCAAGTTATCTCTATAATCTTGCCATTTTGCAAAAAAATGACAAAGATCTACCAGCCGCGTTATTAAGCATTGAACAAGGCATCGCACTGAATCCAGAGAGCTGGAACCTGCAGGTGATTAAAGCGGGCTACCTGTGTCTTTCCGGTGAAACGGAACAAGGCCTCGCCCTATTTAAAACCATTGAGCAACCGCGCGGGGATCTGGCATTTTGGAATATCATGCAATCGTGGTTCTATGCCGTCAGCAAGCAAGAAAGTGAATTCTACAGCGCTTTTGCACATGCATTAGAAACAGCAAAGAACCCGGTCATCCTGACGTGGATTGCTCAGGACGTTGACCTCGATCCGTATCGTGAGCAAGATGCATTTAAAGCTTTGCTACTTAAGCATCGTCCGCGCTTAATCGGTAATTAGCGCGCCGTGGCACGTTTAGCTGATTTTTTAGCTGGCTTCTTAATCGCGTTCTTTATCGGCTGTGTCGTGCGCTTCATCAGTGCCTGCAAATCCATCGCCGTCTCTTGATGCGCCTTCATTAAAATTTCGCCGCAGGCCTTGGCGTCTTCGAGTGCATCGTGGTGATTAAATTGAATATCAAATTTTTGGGCAATGTTTTTGAGTCCATAGCCGCGCTTGGCAAATTCTTCCCAGGTGCGACGCGCAACCTTTGCTGTATCAATCCATTGACAATCCAAGGCAGGCAGACCCGCTAGAGCAATCGCCTTGGTCATAGCACCACAATCGAATGGCATATGCGAGGCCATGACTTGGCCTTCGATACGATGACGAAATTCATCAAAGGCCGTGGTGAAGTCAGGCGCATCTGCGACCATCTCTTCTTCGATGCCATGTATTTGGATATTCATCCAAGAAAAACTGCAGCACGGATTCACCAAGGATTCCCAGGTATCGACGACGCGACCTGCTTGGTAAAACACCAAGCCGATTTGACAGATACTCGACATATCTGCGTTCGCGGTTTCCACGTCAATCGCCACAAAATCCATGTGCTGCTTTCCGGTTACTCTTTACCTGAAATAACAAGCATAGATTCTGTAGCGACGAGTACAGAACGTTTTCGATGTACGCCCTTAGCTGAGGTCGATGACCCTATGCAGGGCCTTCCATGCTGCGTCCGCGTAAAAACGATGACCGCCATCACCAACAACGAGTTTCAGCTTATCCCCAGCACCTGCAGCTTCGTAGACCTGCTTCAGATCTCTAAACGACTTACGCACTGCTTTGATCGGGAAAATATCGTCCTCTTTACCAGCAACCACGACCACTGGCTTGGGTGCAAAGCTCCCTAAAATATCAGACATTTCGGCTTCTAGCTGCAGGCCAGGAACAAAATTACACAAGCAATGATGGATCGACAAAATGGAATGCTGGAAGGTACAGAAATAACAACTTGGCATCGCAAATGAAAGGCGCTTAAGCATTGCCGCAGCAAACAAGGTGGTAGTCCCACCGCCACTATTACCCATCACGCCAATGCGCTTACGATCAACATCATCACGCGTTTCCAAATAATCTATAACGCGATCAACATCATAGACACGTTCGGCGATCATGGTGCGACCCAAGTGCAGGGCCTGCATGCTCGGCATATAACACCCAAGTGTGTCTTTGAGAATGGGGCGGCGTTCGCCAAAACCGCGCTGCTCAATCGAAATAGCAGCAACGCCGTTTGCCATCGCTGAGTAAGCAAAGTCTCTATCCCCAGCTACCTCAATAATCTTACTGTTATCATCGCGATCTACACGAACAGAATTATGTGCGCCAGTGGAATGCCCTTGTAGGCAAATTATCCACGGCATTTTACTACCTTTTTTGCGCGCATGCGGGATGCTAATAAATACATTCGCATCACAGCCTTTTTCAACGCTGATTACAATTTTTTCTGTAGTCCCGACAGCATCTTCACGCTTCCACAAACTACGCACACGCAGGGGCGCACGTGTCTCTTGAGACATGCGCTTGAAACCGGTCAATTCGGCCACGGCTTTACGCACTGCATTTTGCCAGATATTTAATTTTTGTTTTTTCCCTGCTTTTTGTTGTGTGTAAGACAACTTAGGTGTCACCTGTTTAACCAGCTCAAGATGGTGGTTGAAGGGCGATAGCTTAAAACTTGGCATTTTCATTCCTTTGAATGCGCGGTGAATAACGCGGGTATATTAGTCGATATTTACTGAGGTCTATACACTGACTTTCCCATCATTTGCACTCATTCAACATTTGACTAGGATCGAGCCATGATCATTGACTGGCAACGCTTTCATGCAGAAATTCGCTATATTGGCCGCTATCGCTGGGGCGAGCACCAAGGCAGCTATACGGGTGGACTCTACGATCACATGCTGTGGGTGCTCACTGATGGCGAGGCCGAGATGCGCAGCAGCAGCGGCGCAGTCCCGCTACACCGTGGGCGCTGCGTTTGGTTCCGCCCCGGCGTTGATTTCCATATCACGCAGACCAAGGCCCATCTGAGCATGTACAGCTGCGTCTTTGCACTCAAGGACGCCCACGGAAAAGATCGTGGCATTGATTGGCTCCTGCCCTCCGAGGCACTTGACGAGCCGCAAAAGAATTTTGCCCAGACTATTGCTAAACGCTTACAAAATTTATCGATTCACAGTAACGACAAGGCACGCGCCTCGTTTTCCGGATCGCGACGCGCCTGTGCCAATCAATTATTAACTGGCTTATTAATGGAACTCGATCGCCACAACGAACCCGAAGAAATTAATGAAGCTCCTTTATTGAGTAGCCTGCAACGCTCACTCTACGAACTCGCCCGTCATATTTCCGCCAACCCAGGCATCGCCCCAAGTCCCGGTGAACAAGCCGCTAGCCTTCACATTACGCCGACGCACCTCTGCCGTTTGTACCAACAAATATTCAGGCGCAGCCCATCACAGTTTTTAATGATGTTTCGTATTCGCCACGCACGCCGGCTGTTATCTGAAACAGATATGTCAATGGCTATGATTGCCGACGAGCTTGGTTACAGCTCGCAGGCCTTCTTTTCACGCCAATTTAAACAGGAAACAAAAATCAGCCCAAGCCTGTGGCGAGAACGACTACGTAATTCTGAGCATATTGAAAACACGGAGCACAATAAAGATATTTAATGCTCGTAGTTCGAAACACGACGCCAGTCACCAGGGGTCCGTCCATAGATCTGCTTAAAGCTACGTATTAAATACGTCTCTGAATTAAATCCACATTGCGTGGCAATGTCTGCCAAGGACAAAGATTGATTCGCCAGCAAGCTACACACGCGTTCACAACGCAGACGCTTACGCTCTTCTGCAAACGAAGATCCATTAGCCTGCTTAAATAAACGGCTCACATGATCTGGGTGGCAATGTAAATACGCAGCCAAATCACTACGATCTAAATCTGCGCAAGCATGCTCTCGCAACCACTGCATCGCCTTATCAAATTGGCTTGTTTGCTGTTTGGCTAATTCATTTTTTAAGATGGGCACAAAGCAGAGGCTTAAATGCTTTATGCTCTCAAGATCGAGACCCTGTTTAAAACTGCGATCAATAAGCTGCCCTAATTCCAGACAGGCACGTGGTGCAGGGCGCTGCCAATGTTGCTTATGCGCAAAGCCAGGCGCGTCATTCGCTGCACGTTGAAATAAGGAGACATCTAATTGTCCAGCATTAATACCAAAGGCCAAATGCTGACGCGCCACGTCATAGCGACGCGTGCTTGCGGCACCGCCCGCGCAACAAATCAAATCACCACGTTTTAAGATGCTTTCCTCTGTCGTATGCCATGGCGTCGTTGGAATCTGCCCAGAGAGCACCAGCTGAAAACTCACGCCAGCGGGTATCCACGACTCAGCACGTGGTCTTCCCACTACGCGTGGCACCACCAAGCTGTTCCCACGCGGCAGCCCTTCCAAGAGAGCCAGAATCGTTTCTTCATCCATATGTCAGAATAGTTTGATTAGTGTCTGTATATTTCTAGTGTTTTATCGTTTTTTTCCCTTATACTGACGCTTTTGTGCTATTCGTTACCACGCACTCCCATACCCCTCTTCACACGCCGCGCGCATCCTCACACGCCGCCCCTTATTCAGGAATTCCCATGGCCCATATCCAAAGCACTTCTCGTCAAAATGTCATCGACTGCGGTAGCAGCGATACCGTCATTCGCTTTACTGCCGATGCAAAAGGTGGTCCTGAACGAATGTGGTTTGATTTCCATATTGATTGTAGCGATGACAACGCCGAAACACTCACCCTCGAATTGCATCACTGCAACAGCCTGCTTGGCGGCGGCAATCCTGCAGGATCATTTTTTCCTGTTTGGCAAAGTGATAATCAAGAATGGATCCGTCTCGGCGAAGCGAAGCGCTCTATTTTTGAAGACG
>CBDUFM010000307.1:0-4523 GCA_965366325.1 uncultured bacterium | reverse complement strand
ACGCAGGGCATCGGTATCGATGATAACCGCATCTTCGGCAACTTTGAGTGCACCGACTTCGCGGTTGCAGTCGCGGTCGTCACGCTCTTCAATGTCGGCGATAATTTCTTCAAGTTTTGGCGGGGCTTCGCCCTCTGGGTTTTGCTCTTCCCATTGTTTCAAACGTCGGCGTGCCCGTTCTTCGGGACTGGCATTTAAATATATTTTTAATGGGGCATCAGGGCAAATAACCGTGGTGGTGTCGCGTCCCTCGAGGGCTGCGTCGTGCCCAGCAACTATCGCCTGCTGCAAGGATACCATATACACACGGCAGCGATTATTATTCGCTACACGCCAAATTTCCTTGGTTACAGCGGGCGTACGAATGCGATCGCCTAGGGGCTCACCGTCTAAGCAAATTTGTCCATCTTTTTGAAAATGAATATCCCGCGCACAAACATAATCAGCAACAGCCTCGGGGTTTTCCAAATCTATGCCGTCACGCATTAATCCGACCGTCGCAGCGCGATACATAGCCCCAGTATCTAAAAATAAAATCTGTAAGCGTTCCGCAACTTGGCGGCAGACGGTACTTTTACCAGCCCCAGCTGGGCCATCCATGGCAATGATCATCGGCTGCATCATAAATCGATTGACCTCACTGTTTCGACAAATGCCTGCATTTTTTGTGGGTCTTTGCACGCTGGCGCAGATTCAACGCCACTCGCACAATCAACTGCCCACGGTTTACACGCAGTAATGGCGTTCGCTACGGTATCTGGATTCAGTCCGCCTGCCAACATAAAAGGCTTCAGAGAAGTCCAAGACTGTAAGAGCGTGTAATCCCAACTCGCACCAGTGCCACCTTCGCTCCCGGGCACATAGGCGTCTAAGAGCACCATATCTGCCGGAGAATTCTGGGCCGCCTCTAAGGTGCGCTGATCGCGCACACGGAAAGCCTTGATTACTTTATACGATTCCTGCCAGTAACGAATCTCGTCTTCGTCTTCATTGCCATGCAATTGCACATAATCACATTTACCGGCCACTAAACAGTCGTGCATATAGGCGCGTTCATTATCAACAAATAAGCCGACGCGTTTAACCTGTAAAGGAATGAGTGCTGTGAGCACACGCGCACGTTCGGCATCTATTTTTCGCGGACCTTTAGCAAAATTAAATCCTATGTACTGAATCGGTAGTGCGACTGCCGCGCGCAGATCGTCTTCGTTCGTAAATCCACAGAATTTAATTTCGGCGCTCACGTGAGATCACCACGCAAACGTTTAATCGCATCCGATGAATCATTGGCGCGCATCAACGTCTCGCCAACAAGAATCGCATCAACACCAGCCTGCTCTAAGCGTCGGCATTCGTCGCGGCTACTAATGCCACTTTCACTAACCACTACACGCCCAGCGCCAAGTAAGGCGGGCAATAAATCAAAGGTGGTTTCAAAATTGGTTTCGAATGTTTTTAAATTACGATTATTCACACCGACTAAATCGGCCTCAGCTTGTAATGCGGTCATGGCCTCGTCTGCGTCATGTACTTCAACCAATACATCCAAGCCAATCTCTTTGGCAAAACCCTGCAAGTCGCGCAGCTCGCCGAGCTCTAAACAAGCGACAATTAATAAAATTGCATCAGCGCCAATTAAACGCGCCTCAGCAATTTGACGCTCGTCAATGATGAAATCTTTGCGGATCAATGGGATCTGTACGACTTCACGAACTTTGATTAAGTCATCCACATGACCGAAGAAGAATTTTTGGTCGGTCAGCACGGACATGCAATGCGCCCCACCAAGGACGTAACGCATGCCGTTAAGCGCAGGGTCGTAATCCTCACGAAAGATGCCCTTAGAGGGACTACCTTTTTTACTTTCGGCGATCACATGAATACGTTCGTCGGCTGGGCGCTGCAACGCGGCACGAAATCCACGACAGGCTGGGAGGTCCTGCAAAGCCGCGCGGTCCACCGCAGGCAGCTGATTGATCTCATGCTTGCGCTTCTGTTCGACAATCTGGTCAAGAATCATGCCTGCTATGCTGCCGTTCAAAATTGCCGGAACAAGCTGTTGGCGTCGGCCGCGCATTTTCCTATCCTAGAGCCATGCGCCACCTAGCCCCCTTGCTCTGCCTCGTTCTCCTCCTCATCTTCTGCTCGTGCAGCAAAAAAGCCTACCACCAGGCTGCCCAGCAGACGGTCGTCGACCAAATCCTCCACGGCATGGAAGAGACCTACCAAGCCCATGGCATGGATACGGGCAGTATAGGTGGCAAATCACACCGCAACTTAGCCTATCGTTTGGCCCTCCACCTGAACAATGAGTCGAGCCATCTGCAACAGATTCAATCTGGCGCAGATGTGGAACAAGCCCTGCGCAGTTATGCGCGGCAGACTATCGCGCGGGTAGAGCGACAACGACCGGGCTACCCAATTGTACCCATATTCCAAACACTGCTCGACAGCGATCGCCTTAGCCAAGATCAAGCCGTCCTCCTCTTGGCCTGTACTGCGCAATTGATTTCCGAAAGTGAAATCACCGCCGAAGCACCAGGGCTGAAACGCTAAGACATGGATTGGTTATCGCTTATTTTTGATCCGATATTTATCTTTTTACAAGATATCGGACGTGAAGTGAGCATGCGCCTCGATTACATGACCTTTATGCATTGGATTGCATTACTGATGCCGTTTTTCTGGTTTGCAGAATTGCCGCGCTATATTTTTCCTGCTATTTATTTATTATGCGCACAAATATTTGGCTGGAAAAAAGACGATGTCGAAACTAAACGCAAGTACCTCCTCACCAAACCAAAAATTAGCTTTTGTTTGATTGGCCTTAACGAGGGTGAAAGCATTGCTAATTCCATTCGTTCCTTGCTAGAATTAGATTATCCGAATAAAGAAATTATTGTCTACGACGATAACTCGACTGACAATATGTACGAAGAGGCCAAACCCTTCGCTGATGCTGGTCAGATACGCTTATTCAAAAACACCGCAGCCAGTGGTCGCGGCGGCAAACCTGCTGGTTCAAATGCCGCCTTTCACGTTGCCAGTGGGGAAATTATTTTTCTCGTTGACTGCGATACCTCTTTTGATCGCCATACCATCTTACACATGGTTGGTCCATTTCACGATCCCAAGGTCGGCATTGTTGCCGGTAATATCAAGGTACGCAACGCCTACACCAATGCCCTTGCTGCGATGCAAGGATCGGAGTACTTAATCTCCATTGGGATGTGGAAAGAGTGGTTAAATACCTTTAATATGAACTATCTGGCCTCGGGTGCCTTTGGTGCCTTTCGCCGCGAAGCGATTGAACGTGTTGGTGGCTGGGATCCAGAATTAGCAGAAGACGCTGACTTATCGATGAAAATTAAGCGCAGTGGATACCGCATGGAATTTGCACCAAAAGCGATTGCTATGACCAACGCGCCGACTTCGCTACGCGTTTTAGTTAATCAACGCATCCGCTGGGACCGCGGCATGGTGCGCACCTATTTCCGCAAGCATCGCAGCATTATGAAATTTTGGATTTATGACTGGCGCAACTTTATTGAAATATCTCAAGAAATTTTATTTGCCATGGTCTTTGCTTATGGCTTTGCCGCCTACACCTTGATCATGTTATTTGTTGATCCTTTTTTCTTCTTCTTTGTTTACTTCTGCTGCACCATAATATTTATGGCCAGTACTGCCTTTGCCCTAGCCGTGCATTTGGCGCAGAGTGAACGGCGTAAACAAGAAATGTGGTATTTGATGACTGTGCCCATCATGCCATTTTACAAAGAATTCTTCCGTTGGGTTCGTATTTATGCGATCACGCTTGAATTATTACGGGTTAATTATGAAAACTCGTTTCTGCCAAAAAGCAGCTGGAACAATACCAAAAAGTGGTAGTCGCGTAGCGACTGACTTAAATTACGGCTTCGCTGATGCTGGCACCTGCGTAGGAGCTACGTAGGGAACGAACCACGCTCGCTTAATCACCACTTCTTGTTCGCGTTTATTCCCTGGCGCGCTGCCACGAAACAACCATAAATTAATGTGCATATGGGCCCGCTCGGCCTTGGGCATCGCTGCTGCGGCTTGCTGAAACAGCCACACACGCTTGGCCTCACCGAGCTGCTCGGTGCAGACAATGCGCTCGGGCCGCCAATCGAGGCTGTACTTGAGACCGGGCCCCGGCCCTAAAGGCGAGGCCTTGGATAGATAGCCGGGTTTGTGGTAGGGCTGCACCACAAATTGGCGCTGTGGTGGACCGGCCACTCCCCAGTTACTGAACTCGACGTCGACCTCATTGTAATCATCAGCGTAGGCAAAGAGCCCCAGCACGAGTTGTGGATCCAGATCATTGACCACCGAAGCGAGCTCAAAGTGGTAGGTTCCGTAACCACAGACTGCTTTGCTGCGGATTTCTGGGCACAGCCACCTGCCCGATTCCTCACGTAACTTTAAATGTAAAAAGGACTTATCGTCTATCCACACAGATGCTTCAGTGTCAGACCATGCATTTGGTCCTGGGCCACGCT
>CBDUFM010000306.1:0-4524 GCA_965366325.1 uncultured bacterium | reverse complement strand
GGCTTAAGTGCAAGTATAAGGTGCTGCTCGTTGACTGTTAAACCGCTTACCTGTTCACGCAGCCCAGTCCCGACAAGCTCACCAATGCCTAATTCAAATGCACGCTCTGTACCATCACTCACAAATGGTTGATAAGCCCCTGTTTTCACTGCATAGCGACACAACACAAATGGGCCCGTTCCATGACCAACGATGGCGTACACATAGCGGCTATTGGCAGCTAACTCCTGAGCACCTCTTTTTTCACCCCAACGTTTATTACCGTCGGGGCCAAGACCAATAAGGCCAGAACCACCCTCGGCACCACCCCAAGCGATGACCACACCGTCAGCAGCCGCAGCAACACGATTAGGCGACGCATGGTCACTACCCCACGCACCACTGCCATCAGTGACGCGCCAAGCCGGCTGACCTGGATTATAATAACACATTTCATAAATAGATGTTAGTCCGCTGTGGCTCAGTCCGATGATTTTATAATTCCCAGGACTAACTAAGGTACCCGCATCGTCACAGCCATCCCAGAGTATTTCAATTTGCTGATCGGTACCATTAGCTGACAAGGCATAATCAGCTGCTTTTAAATCACCGGCTAAATTACGCACACGCTCACCATTATCGTTTTCAATAGCAACGGTAAAACGCTTTGCATGTTTCGGAACGGAAACGCGAATGGGAATACTTCCTTCCAAGCGTTCCCCTGGCGCCTGATAACGACGTGGTTGAATATTTCCTTTCTCTGATAATTCAATATTGCCCCATGATTGCCAGCGTTGCCAGTAAAATTCACGTGATGTCACACCGGGTTGCATATTATCTGCATAACGGTGACCCGTTTTACGACCCGATAAATCAGACCATAAAAATTCATTGCCCAGCCTGAGTGTTTGCCCGGCCGCAACAGCAGGTTTATCTTTATACAGAAAAGACCACGGTAATCGCAACTCCTGCACATAAGCACCACCATCCTCATCTTTACGGTAGGCCATTTGTATGCCGTGCGCAAACGCATCACCTTCGCGCGGTACAACCTTTGGATTGCCACCAGCTCCGGAATAACTAATGGTCATGCACGGCTCTTTGCTCGTAGAGTTATACCACGTTGTCAAATGACTGACGCGATCAGTTTTAAAACGCATTTGCCAAGCGTCGGCCTTCCAGCCGAGGTCGGGATTAAAACGTGGATCAATCAGACTATTCATTGGCGTAGGGTCTGACCAACGTGCTGCTAAATATAAATATTCCGCATCCCACATAGCGGCTGCTTCAACGGAATATCGGCCACGTAAATCGCTATCGGCAAATACCAATATACGACCACTCCAATCCCAATCAGAAACATCACCATCAATTGTTGGTGCCTGCGGCGCTGGCACGGCCACCATACCTTCATTCTGGCTTTGACGACCAATCATATTTGATTGATCTGCCGCGGCAGCAATAGTAACAAGCATCATTAAACAAGTAATGCGAGCAGTCATAAATATCCCCCTTTTAGTTTGGTTACAACCAAACCAAAGATTAGTGAAAAAAATTACGTAGTAACTTCGTTGTCAAATACCGGCGCTAATTCTTCATGGCTAGCAATATGCTGGCCGTTTCGATTAGCCAGAATACGATCGACACAACGCTCGAGCAGTGTATCGATACGAAATCCAATCGTACGCACCGGCAAATTATTGGCTTGAATTCGAGGATAATTGGCATGCGCTAAAACTGCCACATCCTCAGGCACCTTTAAACCCGCCGCTTCCAGTCCTGCAACTGCGGGCGCTGTTAAATTATCATTTAATACCAAGAGTGCATCTGGCCGTGCATCAGCACAACGACCTAATAGTTCGGTTATTTTCTTCGCCCAGAGCGGCTCGCCTAGTGGTGCTGCTTGCACCCAGTAAGGTTCAATACGCAATTCTGCTGGACACAACTGTTCAATTAATTTCAGCGAGTCCATAAATGACGCATGAGTCAGGACAGCCACAGAACGTCGACCTATCTCTAGAAAATGGGCGAAAGCCCTTTTGATAAGCGCTTCATAATCCGGCCACTGTGTTAAAACGCTATTCTGACAATTGTCGCGCGAAATTGCAATCCGTGCAACGCCAGGCATATCCAGTAAGGAACTACCATGCCACGGAAAAGGGTGATTGGAAAAGATAACACCCGCTAGGCGGCGACTTTGAATATTACTGACTAATTTTTCAAGTGATTCTCGATCACGTGGACCGCCTTTTATAATATCAATACTCAAGCCACGTCTGCGTGCCAATCGCTCAGCTACAACGCACAATGTCTCCTCATAAATGTCTGGAGTTAAATCACCAGACAACACCAATGCAAAACGATTCAGATGCGGTGGCTGGTCGGCCACAAATGTTCCGCGACGACCATCAGCGCGCACAAAGCCATCATTGATAAGTCGCGCCAGCGCTTCATTAATCGTAATACTGCTCACCCCATAATGCGCGATCATCTCCGCACGAGTTGGCAGCTGTCCACCTGGGCCATAGGCACCATCAATAATCCGATCACGTATTTCAACACTGATCTTGGATATTTTACCGGTACGAGGTTTTGATAGTTTCATAGGTCCATTCTTTTAATGTTAAAGCAAATTCTGCCACTTGCGCACTTATTCAAAATTAAATGTTCCCCACAGACGTGGATGAACTGCAGCCTCTGACGGAACATCGGAGACTATGTTTGTACTTTTGTTACTCCAATATTCACGGCTCACTGCGCTGCTCCCCGTTTGATCTGATAACACACGTCCAAAATCGCCTCGTACACTGAGACCGCTTTTGGGCTTAAAGTGAATTGACTGCAATGGAATCGCCGCTTCAAGGGTAAATCCTTTTTCACTGCGCTTCACTGCAATCTGCACATCATCAAGCACTGATACGTGGTCAATATAAATACTACGCCATGGCGATGAAAAAGCAAAACGATCGTCTTTCTTAGTGCCCGGAACAACAAAATCATATAAAATTGCTTTTGGCTTGCCGCCGATCATTGCAAAGCTTAAGCGAATATCCCCGCGCTCACCTTGGTCGCGCTTAGAAGATGCGCCTGGATGCGTCTCCAGCTTCAGATCAACAACATCTCCAGTTTTAAACGCTTCTAGAAATGCATCGTCACTAGCAGCATTCTGAAAAACGGCGCGATCGTCACTGCCTGAAAACAAGAGATACAAATTCTTATCATCATAGGTCATGGCAAATCCATCTACACGCTCCTGAGGCCAGGCATCTCCACGCAACTCACCGTCAATTTTGACACCTTTGTCACGCTTAACCGTATAAGTCTTGGGCACCGCCTTTTCCATTGCCCGCTCTCGCTGTAGAGCCTCAGCTTTGACAATATGCTCGCCAGTGACGGTAATACTACCACCTGGCAAAACATCTATGTCCTCTAAGCCATTTAATTCCACAACTGAACAATGTGTTTTACCGACCACGAATTGATAGCGATCCTTGCCATCAGCACCACGCACTTTCTGAAAAGTCCCACCAAAATGCTCGTCGTTAATCGATATTTTATTCATAATGTCATCATTCGGCTCTGTGTTTATGCGCCACGACAGACCGCGACGAACATCCTTAAATATTCGGTCGAGATACATACCATTGCTCAACATTAAATAAGTTGAACCCAAGTTACTGCCAATACTAATAACTTCACCCACGTTCTCATTAATATAAGCAGACCCCAAAAAACGTGTCGTGGCAATTAAAACGCCAGGCTCTGAGCCAGTGGCCGATGCCTTATGGCCAGCATGCAAACCTGGCCAGCGATTTTTATAACGCCAGTTTAGGGTACCATCTGGCTTGAGTGAATAGACAAAGATATCGAGAACAATGGCATTACCCGCATGATCAACCATGATCGCATCTGATGGGTGGTTGCTATCTGTACCCATGACCATTTCCGATGGCAATTCATATTCCGGGTAACCATGTTTATTCAATTTTTTCACGCGGAAAAAAGCAACAGACGATGAACTGTAACTATTATCTGTGGATGCAATCTCAAATTTATTATTCATCCGGATATTCCAGGTAACACTGAGACGATCCAATGGCTTACCCTTGTGAGAAACGATGCCCACCTGTGCTTCTTCTGCTTGAACCTTTCCGTCATTATTTGCATCCGTCCAGGTAAAGATGTTACTCGGATCGTTTTCCTCCAGACCTAAGCGCTTAAGGAACCATGCCGGCGGCATACCTACAGCAGCAACAGGACGAATACGATCACGGTCATAGACAAACAGGGTTGTCGTACGGCCCGCCCCCCAGCCCTGCCAGTTGGTAAAAAACATTTTTCCGTTATTGCGAAAAACATAGGAAGGAGCGCCGCCACCAAAGTTATGTCCAACTTCAACGAAGAAGGAGTCATATTCGCTGCCATCTCCGCGCCAGGCTACATTGATTAACGATGATTTGCCGCTCTTTGGGTCACGACGAAATTCCTTACCTTGATAAAAGAAGTGATTTTCATCATCGGGATCTATGCAGCCACCACCACCAT
>CBDUFM010000305.1:0-4543 GCA_965366325.1 uncultured bacterium | reverse complement strand
TACTATTCTCGATAATATCCCGAGTTTTAAAACGGTTACTCCTATTATTGCCAATGCCTTTGAACGTCTCGATGGTTCTGGGCCAAATGGTCTCACCGATGATGATATGGATTTAGAAACGCGGATTGTTGCTGTCGCCGCTGCTTTTGAACAGGCAACCAGTGGCAATTACGATGTCGATATGATTGCCGTCATCGATACCTTAGAACAGGATGTTGGCTTAGACACCGATGTGGTAGCTGCGCTGCGCAATGCACATTTAGATGGCAGCTTGTACCAATCTGGCGTGACTCCGGTTAAACAAGAGCAGATGGAATCCGAAGAAATCTAAATTGTGAATTTTGACCTTTTCGTAGGACTCACCATTATTAGCATTATCGTCATCGGCGTGCTGTTTCGCAAACCGATTCACGATTCGGTTATTCGTAAATTAGCTAAGGCATTTATTGATGTCTATATTGCACATAGCGCCAAGAAGCACATTTACCAACGCGGTGCCTATGCGATTAACAAAGAGACGACTAAAGAATTTTACGAAAAACGCCAAGCAGCATTAGAAGCCGCGTCTTGTCGCCACGTTGGCGATACTGAGAACATTAGCCTGCGTCCAGTGCTACCCAACGGCGGCTATTTTCAGCGCCATTTTGTTAGCGCTGATAACGAAATGAGCATTAGTGTTTTTCACCTGTCGATGAAGCAAAAGCGCCAAGAAGATTTGGTTCATGGCATGAGCGCCTCTACAGCATTTAATACCGGTACTATTATTAGTAGTGTGGCAACGGAAAAAGATAATCATCAGTTACCGAGTGACATTCCCAGTCAGTTGATTTTCAATGCTATCCCCTTTGAAACACCAGTCGATGAGTTTATTAAAAAACACCAACACGAAGTTGACCTCTATTTAGAAAACCGCGAGGGATCAGAGATTAATCCCGTCAATGACATCGACGGCTGCATTAACCTCGCCAATGAAAAGCAATTGTTAATTCATGAACACACCACAAAAAGCGGCGACCCCATTGGTGAACAGCACATTCGCCAGAGCATCGACCCGCGTTTTGCTGACTACGTTCCTGAGATTAAAAAAGAAGTGCACCGACAATTAGAAGAGCGCGACCTCCTCTAGTCGATGCCCTACTGGCTTTTATTTTAAAGAGCGCAGACGAAAAATCTCATCGCCCAATTGATCGTGTCGATGATCGCGCAGCTGGTTTGGGGCAAAGCCAAAATCTCTTCCCATAATTTTCTCATCAACCTTTGTTATTTCCTTTTCGTAGGCGCGCACAGCGTCAAAACCAGCGATTGCATAACGCCACGGTAAACGACTAAAACAGTGGACATTGACCGAATCTTGTTTTTCACGGGTACTTAAATGGTCTTCGTATTTAGCCAATTGTTCATTGATAAATGCATGAATACGCTCGACTTGCTGCTCGTGATCTAGATGAAACGGTAATTCAATGGTGCTCCCATTGATGCGACAGGTCACGTGTTGAATACTATCCAGATTATCATACCAATTTTGTAATTCACTGGTGGAGCTAGTCGCCGGCGCACCAGAAGGATAAAAGGAAATGTTTATTTCCTGTACCTCCAATTGTTCCACGACGTTGCTATCCCCGCCTTTTGTCGTCGGCAAGAGCTGACTTAACCATTTTTCGTCAGGCATAAATGTCATGGTTAAAACAAAATAAACCAACAACAGAAAGACGATGTCAATCATCGGTGTCATATCGACCGTAGCCTTTTCACGGTTTTCTTCATCCTGCAAATCAATCATCGCCATGCCTATGCTCCTTTGTGTAGTATTCAACGCCGCCTGCGATGTATTGTTCAATGGATTTTTTGTTGCACTCTGCGATCGATCTAACACGCGTGTAAGAAACGCTCTAGGCAGGGCTTGGACAGAGCGCATCCGCTTTATGCTTATGACAATGAAACCCGAACCCGGTGTCTTTCTCGTGGCCATGCCCACACTACAAGATCCAACGTTTATGCGCGCTGTGGTGTATCTCTTAGAGCACAGCGCGACCGGTACCCTTGGTCTCATCATTAATAGACCGGTGCCGGTTAATCTCTGTGAGATTTGGGATGAGTGCCCTGAGAGCATGGAACAGACCCAGCTGTGTGCGGAAGGCGGGCCCGTTGATCGCAATAAGGGACTCCTCATTCACCGTATTCCCGAGATCCCTGATGCGCTTGAGTTGGGCCTCGGTCTGTCCGTTGGCGGCGACCCGCATCTGCTCGCTGCCGCATACGACAGTGGCAAGGCGGCTGGTCCACGACTCTTTCTGGGCCATGCTGGTTGGAGTCCTGAGCAACTCGAAGAGGAAATCGCCCAGGGCTCTTGGTTAGTGCGTTCTGGTCTTCAGGAACTCTTGCTTGATCCAGAGCCCCCAGCTGATTTATGGCAGACCCTGATCAGCGCTGGCGAAGAGCTGCCCAAACCAAGCATAAACTAAACTCGCTCGTAGTATACGTGTAGAGAGCCTGTGTTAGTGGGGCTTAAGCAGAGGGATGATGCGTCGCCAGAGAAAGATTTGACGCACGCATGCGTCTTCTAAGCTAGAGAACCTCTGGACAGCTATGCAAGCACTCGTTAGAGTGCCAACTAGTCGCTACATAGAATTATAGCACAGTACTCTCTTCACTGATTTCTACACAACCTTTCAAGGATTAAACAACATGCCTTACAACTATGATCAAGAAGAACAGGCCTATGGCGTTAGCAAAACCGCTGACGAACGCGCCATCTTCATCACCAGAACATATATGCACTTACTCGGTGCTATTGTTCTTTTCACGCTGTTGGAAATCGCTTATTTCCAATCCGGCATCGCCGAACAATTTGGTCGTTGGATTTTATCAAGCGGCGGCGGCTACATGTGGCTTGCCATTCTTGGTGGCTTTATGGTCGTTAGTTACATCGCTACACGTTTTGCTAGCGCAGAATCTAGTAAAGGTGCGCAGTACTTTGGCCTTGGACTCTACGTTGTTGGTGAATCCATTATCTTTATTCCGCTCTTATGGATGGCAGAAGCCTTTGTTGGTGATGGCGTTATTGCTAGCGCTGCTGCGATTACGCTAGTTGGCTTTACTGCTTTAACCGGCATTGTTTTTGTCACTCGTAAAGATTTCTCATTTATGCGCGGTATTTTATTCTGGGCCGGTATCGTTGCTCTACTTGCTATTGTTGGATCCGTTGTCTTTGGCTTCCAACTCGGCACCTTCTTTAGCATAGCGATGATCGCCTTTGCTGGTGGCGCCATCTTATATGATACCTCAAACGTCTTACATAAATACCCAACAACACACTATGTGGCTGCTTCTGTTTCTTTATTCGCATCCCTAGCCTTGTTGTTCTGGTATGTCCTGCGCTTAGTGATGAGCCTTTCATCAAATGACTAATCGTTAAATCTGCTTTGCAAAAGAAGGCCTCGCTGATGCGGGGCCTTTTTTATGTAGGCATCAGTCCAGCCACCTTTATACCGTAGGCAGACCAATACGCATCTATGAGTGATAGCAATCTATTCAAGCCACCCGAACACGACCAAGCACGGCCACTTCGTAGCCAAAACAAAGGTGAGGAAGAAGACGCCGATACCTGGCAAGTGGTCGAACCATTGTATCGTGCTGCGGCTTGGCTGCGCATGATTGGTGTATTGTTTCTCGTCTTTTGTGTGCTCGGTATCGTGGAGACTATACAAAACCACAATTTCTTTGCCTTAATAATCGTGGTCTTTCCACTGTGGGCGGCACTTGCCTTAATTCATGGCGGCAAGCAGATTCAACAAGCCTACCAAGAGGGCAATCGACGCCTGTTTAGAGATGCTGCCGATAAAGTTCGCGTTAGCGCTACGCTTTCTGCATGGATTATGGTTGCCTACATCATCCTGATTGTGTCGCTAACCTCTATTTTTCCGACTGTCTTCTAGGCCTGCAGTTTGCGTAATTCGTAGAATTCTCCCTCGCGCTCGAGCAACTCTTCTTGCGAGCCTAGCTCGATACAAGCGCCATCTTTCATCACTACCACACGGTTTGCATGGCGAATAGTCGAGAGGCGATGCGCTACAATCAAGGTGGTCCGACCTTCCACTAAATGCTCTATCGCCTCTTGCACCTCTTTTTCACTGATCACATCAAGAGCCGAGGTCGCCTCATCCAAGATAATTAATTTCGGATTACGAATCATCGCCCGCGCAATGGCCACACGCTGTCGTTGACCACCGGATAATTTGACGCCATTTTCGCCAATCCGTGTATCAAGTCCATTTGGCAGCTCATCAACTACCTTACTTAAATTTGCGTTTTGAACTGCTGACCATACGGCTGATTCGTCAACGTCATAAAGTCCGTAACAAATGTTTTCACGCAAGGTACCAGAGAATAAAATCGTATGCTGTGGCACCACAGCGACATGCCTACGCACACTACGCATATCTAATTCATCAATTGATTGGCCATCAATTAAGATACGACCATCCTGTGCTCGCCAAAACCCTATGCACAGATTCATCAGTGTCGATTTACCAGCGCCAGACTC
>CBDUFM010000304.1:0-4551 GCA_965366325.1 uncultured bacterium | reverse complement strand
ATGCTGAGTACACACATATTTGTTTGGATTTACGTTGGGTGGAATATCTTCACAGCCCCTTTTTGGGCGAGCTGATTCGTGCCTATACACGACTGCAGAAAAATCAGATTCAATTACAGCTTTCGCACTTAGCACCCATTAATAAATCAATTATTTTACAAACAAACCTAGACCAATTAATTGATCTCGTTGATTAAAATAGCTTAGCGCTGTATTAGCGCTGTATTAGTGCTGTATTGGTGCTTGATTGTTCTTGAGTTACTTGGGAAAAGCATGCTGGCTTATTGAGCAACATCATTTTGATGATTAAACACCCAAATACGTAAATTAATGCTGCTATCAAGTCCTGGCACTTCGGTTAAGAGCCGTCGTCCGTCAAAGCTCCATTGTGGCTTTTCGCCCTCAGGCACCACTTCGCGCGCCACTGCGTTAGCCTTAATGTCGGTGATATATAAAAAACCTGCACGACCGACACAGGCGGCTACCATCGTGACTGGATTAGCCGCTGGTGAATGCGCATGTTCTTTAACGACAACGGCCTGCTTGGATCGTGGTGCAATATACACAATATCACTATCTAATTCACGCCAGTTCTTGACAGTATGAATGGAACCTTTGAGGCGTGTGGCTATGACCCCGCCGTTTTCACACCACTGGGCCTGAAAGCAATCGGGAAAGAGTGCAACATCGCCCTCGCTCCAACGAATGACCAATTCACCATTATCTTTTTTACCGGTCCAATAATCTTTGCTATGGATCGGAACTGTTTGAATGCACACACCTGGGCCGTTGAACTGTGGTACTGCATAAAAACCTTGATCATACTCTTCCCATTCGCCGGAAAGATGCACCTCAATCACACTTTCACTTTTCTGAGCAAATAAACGTGACTTGGAACGTGCTCGTGGAAAATAGGCATTAATATCACCAATGAAGCCTTTTTCTTCTAGATGCATGCCCTTCGCGGATAATAAGCGTAACTTGACGTGTGATTGTGAAATGCCGCCGTCTTCGGTTTTGGCCATAAACTCTGGTGAGCCAACCACGATTCTACTGTTATCCAACCAGGTAGGCCAGCCAATCTTACTTAAGTCTTTGGTGTTGTAGAATTTTTGATTCTCAGCACCCTCGTCCAGTAGTCCGAGACCTCTTTTCGAGCGTACAATAATCCGGTAGTCGTTGGGTGACCAAGCTGGATGTGGATCGTTGTCCTCAGTGATGAGCCTATAATCACGAAAGACTTTAAAATCTTCGGTTGATTGAAAGCGTGATTGCCCCGCATTGGAGCAGCTACTACTGAGCATGAGAACGAGAACTATGGCGACCAGCAAGTTGAGGTTTTTCATGGCGCAAAGTATGGTTTCATCGAGCTACCTGCAAGATAGGCCTAGCTGATAGGGCACCTGTACACCACACTGCAGCGCTGCTCAATGTGTTGTGCTGCGTGGCTATATTAACTGTTAAGCGCTGAATGCATCAGGCACAAGAAGAGTGCGCCAATGGCTGCCGTCATGACCAAGCAAACTGTATTGGTATTAATGAGTATCGTTTGCTGGCTTATAGATGCTCTATTTGCTGCGGGGTCTTTCTGCACCGTCCCCTGCTTGCGCGGCAGGATAGCTAACAAAATGAGACAGCAGATACAGGTAATGCTTACCGTTACCCCAATTAAAAAGCCGAGACTGCGGCCAATGCTGCGCGCCTGATCATGATCAACGAAATAGACCAAGAGCCATAAGCTGAGTAAGCAGAGCCACGCATCTAAGGTCGTGAATAAGGACACGATCCACAAAGATCTCACACGTTTAGAATAGGCCATCGATACGATCTGTAGCGGCTAGCCTATTTAGCGCTAGTTCTACAGCCAATATCCGTGCGGTAATGCTTGCCTTCAAAGGCTATCGTTTCACATGCAGCGTAGGCTTTTGTGCGCGCCTGCTCAAGATCTGCACCCATTGCACAAACAGACAAAACACGACCACCAGCAGTGACGATATCATCATCTTGTGCCGCTGTGCCAGCATGAAAGACCTGTGCATCAGCAGTGTGATCTTCAAGCCCCGTGATTGTGAGACCATTTTTATAGGCACCCGGATATCCACCACTTGCCAGCGTGACGCAAATGGCCGTGTCGCTTTCCCAATCCAATTCTAAATTATCAAGGGTACCATCGATGCATGCATCACAAATATCAAGTAAATCGGATTTAAGGCGCAGCATTAATGCCTGGCATTCTGGATCACCAAAACGCACATTATATTCAATTACTTTTGGTCCGGTATTGGTGACCATTAAGCCCATATACAAAACGCCAACGTAGGGGCGACCCTCTTTGACCAAACCATTCATGGTTGGTACGACAATACGACGTACGACTTCATCTTCGTCCTTGGCAGATAAAAGATTCGGAGCAGGTGTAAATGCGCCCATCCCGCCTGTGTTGGGGCCTTTATCGCCATCAAAGGCTTGCTTGTGATCTTGCGCATAATCTAGCAAAACCGCATTGTGACCATCACAAAAAGCGAAAACACTTATTTCATCACCGCGTAAAATTTCTTCGATAACGACATGCTTGCCGGCCTCTTTGCCAAACACGTGTTTTTCCATAATATTGGTAACAGCTTCGTGTGCTTCTTCTTCGCTTTGGGCAACGGTTACGCCCTTACCCGCAGCCAGACCATCGCATTTGATCACGATTGGCGCACCGAATTGATCGATGTGATCATGTGCTGCGCGTGCATTATCGAAGACCATAAACGGAGCGGTCGGGATATTATAACGACGCAGGAATTCTTTCATTTCGACTTTGCTGCCCTCTAATTCAGAGGCGGCCTTACTTGGGCCAAAGCAACGAATATTGGCAGCTTGAAACAAATCAGTAATACCAGCAGTGAGTGGAATTTCTGGACCAACAATGCAGAGGTCGATTGATTTCTTTTTCGCAAACTCCAGTAGGGCATTGATATCATCGGCTTTGATAGATACATTGGTGCCAAGTTCGGCGGTCCCGGGGTTGCCCGGTGCAATAAACAATGCCTCACAGCGTGGGCTTTGTTTGACCTTCCATGCCAAAGCATGTTCACGACCACCACCACCAACAACCAAGACCTTCATAGGAACTCCTTACCTTCTGAGCTCGGCAGCATAGCTAAGCACTCTACAGCGCAAGCCAAGTCGCTTGCATAGACGTTGGCCATTTTGCCACAATCTCTAGCTTTTGTTCAGCTAATTTTTGCATATAAACGAATATATGCATATATGTTGTGTTTGTACCGGTAACACCTGTCGCAGTCCTATGCTGGCCTGTCTCCTTCGCGCCGAAGCTGAAAACCTCGGCCTGCAATTAGAGGTCAGCAGTGCTGGCGTTGCTGCAGGCGCAGGCCAAGCCGCTAGCCCACACAGCGTCACCTGTATGCAGCATCAAGGACTGGATCTCAGTGAGCACCGTAGCACACCAGCGCAAGCACTCGATCTCAGTAGCATTGATCAATTTCATTGCATGACTGAGAATCACGCTTTCGCTCTCTTTGATGCTGGCGTGCCACAAGAAAAGCTTTTCGTGGTCAATGCTGAACATGGTGGTGTGCCTGATCCCCTTGGCGGCCCACTAGAAGCCTATCAAGCTTGCGCTGATGTTTTAGGTGTAGCCGCCAAACACATAGCCGCTCAATGCAAAAGTGAATCATAATATGTCACAGCAACAACTACTTGATGCAATTAACCATGCACATGCCCAAGACCCGAAGGGCCAAGAGCTGGTTTATGTGGACAGTGTCAGCCGTTGGATTACGCAATTAGTGCCCGATCCGAGCGAGGCGCTGTTGTTGGCCGCGCGGTGTCAGCATTTTGAGCGCTGGGTTATCAGCCGCGATTCCTACCCCGCAGGCCGTACAGCCTATTTACAATGGCGACGCGCTGTTGCTATTCGTCAGGGTGAACGTGTTTTAGAAATTATGCAGTCTCAAAACTGCGACCCAGTTTTAAGTCAGCGCGTACATGATCTGGTCGGTAAACATGTCCCCCTCAGCGATCCCGAGGCACAGGCACTCGAAGACGCAGCCTGTCTCGTATTTATTGAGGAGCAGGCAGCAGACTTTGCCCCTAAATACCTAGATAAAATGATTGGTATCATCCAAAAGACGTGGAAAAAGATGAGCCCAGCAGCACGGGAATTGGCACTTGGCTTAGATTTACCGGATGCTGTGTTAGCGCTCGTAAAAGAGGCCCTTAGCGAATAACTAAGAGCCTCTTTGCATGCGTAAAGACATGCTGCGTTGAGTAATTCTCGATATTACTTTTCGATATTACCTTTATGTAAACCACATTCTTTTTGTGTGGCTTCTTCCCACCACCAGCGACCTTCGCGTTCGTGTTGAGATGGTAGAATAGCTTTAGTACATGGCTCGCAGCCAATGCTGACAAACCCCTTTTCATGCAGTTCATTGTACGGCACATCTAAGGCACGAATGGTGAGCCACACTTCTTCGCTACTGACATTGGCCAGTGGATTCCACTTAATTAAATCTCCGTCTTCAACGCCTTTAAATGCTG